>SKRJ01000334.1 GCA_007118555.1 Anaerolineae bacterium
CGCAGCTTCAGCAGCTCAACCTGCAATCGGCGGACCACACCCGTATTCATACCGTGCAACGCGGCGAGACGCTGCCGCAGATCGCCTACGTTGCGTACCAGGACCCTGCCAAGTGGCGGCTGATCGCCGAGGCCAACAGGCTGCTGCGGCCCCGCGATCTGCAACCGGGCATGGTGCTGGAACTACCACCTGTACGGACCTAGATGATGACCGAGCAACCTATCGCGATCTACACCAACTATGACTTTTATGTACCGGCCTTTGAGCTCAAGATCAAGGGCCAGAGTCTGGAGCGCGACGTGATTCGTGACGTGCTCTCGGTGAGCTATACCGACAGCCTGGACAAGCTGGATTCCTGCGAGATCACCCTGAACAACTGGGATGCCGAAAGGCGAGCGTTCAAGTACAGCGACCCCCAGACTTCCCCAGTGAGCTTTGATCCCGGCGCCGAGATCGAGCTGTACATGGGCTATTACGATCGGGGCGGCCTGACGCTGATGCTGCGGGGGCAGATCGTCTCGCTGGCGCCCGACTTTCCAGCCGGCGGCCAGCCCACCATCCAGGTGCGGGCGCTGAACCAGCTCTACAAACTGCATTTCAAGCAGGAAACGCAGGTTTTCACGGACAAGACGGATACCCAGATCGCCCAGGCCATCCTGGACAAGATCAGGCAGGACCAAAACAGGCAGCGCAGCGCCGGGGGCCAGCCCGGGCTCAACCTGGAGCTGGTCACCCGCACAGCCAACCAGCGCGAAGAGGCGCATAACTATATCGTGATCAACAACGACTATCCGATCATCTTTCTCATCGAGCGGGCCCGCCATAACGGCTATGACATCTATATCGAAGAGGTGGCGGAGAACGGCCAGGCCGTCTCCCGGCTGCACTTTCACCCGCCGGATCGAGGTGCCCCGGCGGTGTATGAGCTCGCCTATGGCCAGACACTGATCAATTTCAAGCCTACTCTCAAGACCAAAAACCAGATCGCCAAGGTGACGGTGCGGGGGTGGAACCCCTCGCAGAAAAAAGAGATCGTGGGCGAGGCGACGTGGAATGATCTGGACATTCGGGGACTGCCTAGCGTGGCCGACATGTCGGCCGTGGACTCGGCCCTGGCTGGTTCCGAAGAGGTGGTGGCCGACGAGCCCGTCGAGACCGAGGCGGAGGCCAAGCAGAAGGCCAAAGCCTACCTGGCCGAGCGGGCCCAGGATCTGGTCAGTGGCTCGGGCAGCACGGTGGGATTGCCCGAGCTGCGAGCGGGCCAGCCCGTCTATATTCGGGGTCTGGGCAGTCGCTTTAGCGGCCGCTATCTCGTCACCACCAGCACCCACGCCATCGGTGATGGTGGCTACACTACCCAATTCGAGGCGCGCATGGAGGAGCTCAAATGAGCCGCATCTCGGGTGTCGCAATCGGTCTGGTCAGGAGCCTTGATGATCCCCAGGGCCTGGGGCGTGTCCAGCTCACGTTTCCCTGGATGAGCGAGGACGAGCCCGAGAGCAATTGGGCCCGCATCGCCGTCCCCATGGCCGGGGCAGAGCGAGGCATGCAGTTCATGCCCGAGGTGGGCGATGAGGTGCTGGTGGCCTTTGAGCAGGGCGAGCTACGCCTGCCCTACGTGGTGGGCAGCCTGTGGAACGGCGAGGACAGGCCGCCGCGCGACGACGCCAAGCTGCGCACCATCAAGACCGTCAGCGGCCATGTGCTCGAGTTCGACGATACCGAGGGCAGCGAAAAGATCACTTTGACCACCCAAGGGGAGCACAAGCTGATCCTGAACGATACAGAGGGCACCGTCATTCTTGAATCCCAGGGCGGCAATGTGATCCGAATGACGGATACCCCGGCCGGGATCCGGCTCGAGACGCCAGGCGGGCAGACAGTCAGCATCGAGGATGCGCCGCCCGGTGTGAGCATCAGCCTTTCCACGGGCAGCCAAGTGAGCCTGGGCCCGGCCGGCGTGAGCATTGACGCTTCGACAGCGATGGTGGATATCAGGTGCCTGCAGGCGACGGTCAACGCGAGCGCATTGCTCAGCGTAACGGCGCCCTTTGTCACCTTTAGCGGCGTGGTCCAGACCACGACACTGATTGCCACCTCGGTCGTGTCCACCTCGTACACGCCCGGGGCTGGCAATCTCATCTAGTGAGGTCAATCCATGGCACTTGTCGTTCCTGCGCCCGTCCTAAGCCAGCCGAAGTCCACCGCACCGACGTTTTCGGCGGTGATGCCCATCAACGTGGCGTGCGGTCCGGTTACGTTTCCTGACGGCAGTCTGCTTACCTTGCAGGCGGCCGAGATCAGCGGCTGGCGGCTCTTTCGGGAACTGAACGGCGGCATCCGCCAGGTATGGAACCCTGACTCGGCTTCCTGGCAGCCAGAGGCCACCGAGGTGACTCTGGGGCCTGTCTTTTTCCAGAACGACACCTGGCAGTCGATCGTGATCGACACGGATCAGGCCATTTTCGCTACGGACGTGACCACGGGGTTTCCCAAGTATATGCTGCGATGCTTTTTCCGTGGCAAGGATGCCGAGGGCAATAGCCACGATGGATCAAGCCCATCTAGCGCGCAGTTCGAGGCCTTTGCGCCGGGCCAGCAGGATCGGGGCGTCATCAGCATCGTACCGGACCCGGAGACCGCCACCGAGATGCGGCTCAGCCTGAGGGACGCGAGCCTGACGGAGCAGGCCCATATCTCGATCCGCCGGAGCGGTAGCGCGTTTATCGTGGAGCTGGCGGCGGGAAGCGCGCTCATCACTCTCAGAAGCAACGGCGCGATCACTGTGAATCCCGCCGGCGCCGCACAACTAAGGGTAGAGGGCGATCTGAACGTCAATGGACGCGTCCTGGTCAGGGGCATTGTTGTGCATCCTTGAGCGCTGAACGAGGAGTATGAGCAAGGTGAACCGCAGTATTCTGGGCACCGGCTGGAAGTTTCCCATTGTGATCAACGGCCGTGGCGGCTTTTCCTTTTCCAGCGAGGAGCAGTCTGTGGCCGAGTCAATCTGGATCGTGCTCTCCACAGCCCGCGGCGAGCGCATCATGCGCCCCGAGTTTGGCTGCGGGATTCACGATTACGTCTTTGCGCCCAACAACGCCAGCACCCGTGGCGCCATCGGCTATC
>SKRJ01000083.1 GCA_007118555.1 Anaerolineae bacterium
CAGCACCAGTCCGTTGGGCAGCCGCAGGCCGAACTCGACCATCTTGTTGCCCACGGCCAGGTTGCGCACCTGCCACTCGGGCGGCAGGCTGCTGAACACCGTATCCAGGAGTTGCTCGCCCGCCATGCCCTTGGTGTGGGTGCCGGCAATGATCAGCTCCAGGCGGCGGATGGCGTCGGCGGTGCGCAGTTCCAGTGCCTCGCGGGCCTGGATGCGGCTCTGCAGGTCCACGAGGCGCTCGCCGATCTGGCCCATCTGCTGCTGCAGCGGGGCGCTGTCGCCGCCGCTGCGTCGCAAGAGCGCCACGGTCACGCCGATGAGGCACAGGGCTTGGACGATCACCAGAGCGAAAAGGAGTATCTCGGTCGTCATGCATCTCTCCTGCTTGATAGGGAGGGCTCAAGATCCTGCCGCACACCCGTTCTATGGTTGTGAGTATACCCCGCCGCTGGTGACGTGCGCAATCTGTGGCGCGCCCTCTGGACACCGCCAGGCCTGATGTCTATACTGCATCCACTATACTGACCTACGGAGGAGGCCGACATGCCCCAAGACCCTGCTGCACAGCGCAACGCCCTGTACGCTCTGCTGGGCGATCTGCCCGACCGCGACCGGCCCATCCAGGCCCGCGTGGTACAGGAGCGCGAGTACGATGGCTATCTGCTCGAGACGCTGGATCTCGACCTGAACGGGATCGAGCGGGTGCCCGCCTATTTCGCGCGCCCCAAGGGCACGGTGCGCAACGCGCCGACGGTGCTCTATAACCACGCCCACGGCGGCAATTACGAGCTGGGCAAGGACGAGTTCATCCATGGCCGGCCCGCCATTCAGGACCCGCCCTATGCCAGGGCGCTCACCGACATGGGCTATTGCGCCCTCTGCATCGATACCTGGAACTTTGGCGAGCGGCGGGGCCGCACCGAGTCCGAGCTCTTCAAAGAGATGCTCTGGAAGGGGCAGGTGCTGTGGGGCCTGATGGTGTACGACAGCCTGCGGGCGCTGGATTACCTCTGCACGCGCCCCGAGGTCGACGCCGGGCGCCTCGGCACCCTGGGCCTCTCCATGGGCAGCACCATGGCCTGGTGGACGGCGGCGCTGGACGAGCGGGTCCGCGTGTGCGTCGATATCTGCTGCCTCACCGATTTCCACGAGTTGATCCACTCTCGCGGGCTGGACGGCCACGGCATCTACTACTATGTGCCCGGCCTCCTCAAAGAGTTTGACACGGCGTCGATCAATGCCCTGATCGCGCCCCGGGCCCATCTCTCGCTGGCAGGGGTGTATGACGAGCTGACGCCGCCCCGAGGCCTGGATATTGTGGATGCGGCGCTGCAGGATGTCTATGGTGCCCTGGACGCCGCCGACCGCTGGCGGCTGATCCGCTATGACACGGGGCATTTCGAGACGGCCCATGGCCGCGCCGAAATCATGGCCTTCCTAAGAGAGCATCTGGGATAGACACAACACAAGGAGCTTGGAGTGATTGCCCTGATCTGGGATATGGACGGTGTGCTGGTGGATTCGGGCCAGGCCCATTACGAGGCCTGGAAGCGGCTGTTCGACGAGTTGGGGCGTCCGATAACGCCCGAGCAGGTGGCCGAGTCCCTGGGCATGTCCAACGAGCCGCTCCTGCGGCTCTGGCTGGGCGAGGACACGCCCCGCGAGGAGATCGATGCCCTGGCCGACCGCAAAGAGGCCTGGTTTCGCGATCTGGTGGCGACCCACATGCAGGTGCTGCCCGGCGTGACGACCTGGCTGGCGCGGGCCCGCGAGCGCGGCTACCGTCAGGCGGTGGCCTCATCGGCGCCCATGGCCAACATTGTCGCTATCGTCGAGGCGCTGGGCCTGGCCGACGCCTTTGACCTGCTCATCTCGGGGACACGGCTGCCCCGCAGCAAGCCCGATCCGGCTATCTTTGTGCAGGCGGCTGCAGGCCTGGGCGCGGCGCCGTCCGAGAGCGTTGTGCTCGAGGATGCCGTCGTGGGCGTGGAGGCGGCGCTGGCGGCGGGCATGCGCTGTATCGCCGTGACCAACACGCGCTCTGCCGCCGATCTGGCCGCCGCCACGCGGGTGGTCGCCAGCCTGAAGGAGCTGGAGCCCGACGCCATCGAGCGACTGCTGAACGAGTAGCTGTCTCAAAGACGACAAGAGCGCGCAAGTCGACTTGCGCGCTCTTTTTCTTTTCGCTGGGTTGGCGGCAGGACTACTCGTCGCCGCGAATCTCCCGGATCCAGGTCAGGCACTGGGCCGTCAGATCGGTGATGGCCTGCCAGTCCTGGGCCTTGATCAGGTCGCTGCGGACGACGGCCGAGCCCATCCCGACGCATACCACTCCCGCGTCGAACCAGCCCTGCAGGTTCTCCTTGGTGGCGCTCACGCCGCCGGTGGGCATCAGCTTGGACCAGGGGCAGGGCGCCATGATCGCCTTGACAAAGCTGGGCCCGCCCAGCTCGCTGCCGGGGAACACCTTGCAGATCTCGACGCCCAGCTCTTGCGCGTACGAGACCTCGGTCGCGGTGCCGCAGCCCGGGCAGTAGGCGACCTGGCGGCGGTTGCACAGCTTGGCCACGTCGGGATTGGTCACCGACCCAACGATAAAGTTGGCCCCCAGGCTTATGTACAGCCCGGCGGTGGCCACGTCCAGCACCGAGCCCGCCCCCAGGATCAGGCTGGGATCGGCCTTGTCAAAGTGGGCGATCAGATCGCGGAACACCTCAAAGGCGCGGTCGCCCCGGTTGGTGAACTCGATGATCTTGGCGCCACCCTCCGCCAGCGCCTCGATGACGCGGATCGAGGTCTCGACGTCGCCGTGGTAGAACAGGGGCACCATGCCCAGGTTCTCCATAGTGCTCCACACCTGCACACGCGAAAATCGTGCCATGCTGTTGTCCTCCTAGATGCCCCAGTGTCGCTACCGCGAGACGCGACCCGAGAGGTCGCCGCCCATGAGCTTTTCTACCTCGCTCACCGTCACCAGGTTGAAATCGCCAAAGATCGTATGCTTGAACGCCGAGGCCGCCACGGCAAAGTTCAGCGCGTTCTGCTTGTCGGTGTAGGTCTGCAGGCCATAGATCAGGCCGCCCATGAACGAGTCGCCCCCGCCCACACGGTCCACCATATGGGTGATGTCATAGACGGGCGCCTCATAGAGCTGCCCCTCGTCCCACAGGACCCCCGACCAGGTGTTGTGACTGGCGGAGAGCGAGCCGCGCAGGGTGATGGCGATGGTCTTGAGGCTGGGGAATCGCTCATGCAGCCCCTCACACACCGACCCGTACTTGGCCGCATCCACCTGGCCCGACGTCACGTCGGTATCGGGCGCGTGGATGCCAAAGACCTTGTCAGCATCCTCTTCGTTGCCAATGGCGACATCGCAATAATCCACCAGCTCGGCCATCACCTCGCCGGCCGACTTGCCCCAGCCCCACAGCTTGCTGCGATAGTTCAGATCGCACGAGACAGTCAGGCCACGCTCCTTGGCGGCCTTGACGGCCTCCAGGCAGACCTCGGCCGCGCCCTGGGAGATTGCCGGCGTGATCCCCGTCCAGTGGAACCAGCCCGCATCGGCAAACACCTCGTCCCAGGGGATCATACCCGGGGCCACGGTGGCGATAGAGGAGTGGGCGCGGTCATAGACCACCTGGCTGCCGCGCATCACGGCGCCCATCTCGAGGAAATAGATGCCCAGGCGCTCGCCGCCCCAGACGATCTTGTCAACGCCCACGCCATGCTCCCGCAACGAGCGCATGCAGGCCTGGCCGATCTCGTTCTTGGGCAGGCGCGTCACATAGTCCACCGGCACGCCATAGTTGGCCAGCGAGACGGCCACGTTGGCCTCTCCGCCACCATATACGGCATCAAACGAGCGCGCCTGCCAGAAACGTTGCATGCCCGGCGGGGACAGACGCAACATGATCTCGCCAAAGGTCACAACCTTGGTCTCCATAGAACAGTCTCCTTTTTTTCGATGCTGGCGCCCCAAGGGTTCACTCCAAGGCTACGTTACCCGATGGCGATTCACGCGTCAAGGTACCGGCCAACACAAGCAAAGTGGATCGAGCGGAACAGATTCTTTCGGTCACTTGACACCAGGGGCAAGGCCTCCTATACTGTACATACTATAGGGGGGTATTCCACCGGATTGGGAGCTTGCATTGGGCCGTATCCGGCGTATACTTGATAGAGATCGTTTTGAGAAAGGCAGAATCATGAGCGATAATGTGATGCAAGTAACCGATGCTTCGTACCAGCAGGACGTCATTGAGAGCGACCTCCCTGTTCTGGTGGATTTCTGGGCGCCCTGGTGTGGCCCGTGCCGCATCGTAGGTCCTGTGATCGAGCAGTTGGCCGATGAGTATGAAGGGCGATTGCGCGTCGCCAAGGTCAACACGGACGAGAACCAGGCTACGCCCGGATCTCTGGGCATTCGCGGCATCCCCACACTGGTCTTTTACCTGAATGGCGAAGAACAGGAGCGCGTGGTGGGTGTGCGGCCCAAGGATGATCTCAAAGATATGATCGAGAGCCTGCTGGAAAAGTCCGAGGCGTAATGGATCGTCTGGGGCGCCTCTGGCGCGAGAACTGGCTGACTCTGGTTGTGGTGGTCGCGCTTGCTGCCGGCTACCTGGCATTGCGCACGCCTGCCTCGGCGATCGCTTCGGCGAACGAGGTGGCCGAGAGATTGGACCAGGGCAAGCCAACGGTGCTATACTTTTTTACCAACACTTGAAGCGCCTGCCTTTTGGCCAAGCCCGCCGTTGACGGGCTGCAAAGGGATCTGGCAGCACGAGACCTGGACATGCTACTGTTGGATGCACGCGGTCAGGTGGGGCGCCAACTCGTGCAGCAGTATGGCGTGCGCGCCGTACCAACCCTGATCCTGTTCGATGCGACGGGCGCACCCGTGTTGCGCCAGGTAGGTCGCATCCATGGTGATCAGGTGTTGGCCCTGATCGACGAATCTTAGGCCGGAGGAGCTGGATCCATGCCGTTTTACGAGTACGAGTGTCGTGACTGTGGGCGCCTGTTCGACAAATACGTTCGATCTATGAACGCTCGTGTCGAGATCACATGCCCTGATTGCGGCAGCCGCCATTGCGAAAAGAGTCTGTCGCTCTTTAGCAGCTCGGGGGCGTCGCGGCAGGCAGGCTCGGGGGCAGGTTCGTGTCTGCCTTCCGGTTGAGGCGTCCGCGGTAGGGGCTAGGTCAGCCCCTGAGTGTGCTCATGAGCGAGGCGCTGTTGCAACAGGCGCTCATGAGCGTTCCGAAACGATACACTGTTGATGATTGATATTACTGATATTTGTGTAACGTGTTGATTTCTAACATAGGTAAAGACAGATATGACACTGTTTGGCGTGCCGCTACGGGATCTGCTCCTCCCAGCGATTCTGGTGGGATGGCTCCTGCTCATGTTCATCGTGCTGCCCAGATTGGGAGTGCCTACTTGAGCATCTCGTGCATGCGATGTGAGGGACTCACATCAAAAAGACAATGCAACGACCCAGGAAGAAGCCTCTCAGGAGGATTAACGGCGGATCCGTCGCAGCTACCTCGCATATTGATCTCCGCATGGACCGTATTGCGTCTCTTTGCTTGCCCACCACGCTCATTGTGCTATAATCTGCGGGTTACGCCCATGACTGGTCTGAATGGGAGAAACGCAACGTGGTGAAACAACGTCCGTGGATGAACGCAGTCAGCTCTTTCCTGACCGTTATGGTCATTGCCGGAGCTCTTTATTCGGGGTACTTTTTTTTTACCACCGTGCGCTCGCTTGTTGCGCAGGTGCCTCTGCCCTTTGCCGAACGGGTGGCGCAGGCCGCCGAGCCGGTACCGACGCCCGAGACGGGCGAGGCCGCCGAGCAGGAACAGGACCCCAATATCATCATTCCCTTTTTGCTCTCCCAGCGCCAACTGACCGAGCCAGTCAACATCCTGCTGTTGGGAATCGATGAGCGCGAGGGCGAATCGGGGCCCTGGCGCACCGATACCATGATCCTCGTCTCGATAGATCCTGTGAACAACACGGCCGCCATGCTCTCTATCCCCCGTGATCTGTGGACCACGATCCCCGGTTTTGGCGAGAGCCGCATCAACACGGCCCACTATACGGGGGATCTGCGCAACTATCCGGGCGGGGGGCCTGCCCTGGCCAAGCGGACTGTCTGGTATGCCCTGGGTGTACCGGTGCACTATTACATCCGCATCAACTTTACTGGCTTTGAGCAGATCGTGGATGCCATCGGTGGGCTGACCGTCGACGTGCCCGAGGCCATTTACGATACCAAGTACCCGACGGCTGACTATGGCGTCAAGACGATCCACATTCCGGCGGGCGTACAGGACATGGATGGGCCCACGGCCCTCAAGTATGCGCGCACCCGGCATGGCGCCAGCGACTTTGCGCGCATGGGGCGCCAGCAGCAACTGCTCTTGGCGGCGCGCGACAAGGTGATCAGCCTGGATATTCCCCTCGTGCGCATACCGGTTGTCCTCGACCTGGTAGGCTCATCGGTAGCGACGGATCTCACCCTGGAAGATATGTATCTCCTGGCCGACGCGGCCCGCAAGGTGGATCGCGACGATATCCGCAACGGGGTCATCGATAGCTCGATGACGACCACGGTGGTCACGCCGCAGGGCTGGATGGTCGAGGTGGCCGATTGGGACCAGGTGCGGGCTCTGGTCAATGACCTTTTTCCCGCACCCGACGCGACAACCCGCCGACCGGCCACCGGCAACTAGAGCCAGACACTAGGAGCTTGTATAGCCCCCATGGGGTGGATGGCTCGCACGGTTATTGCGGCAGCTCCCGGTAGAATATCCCGATCCACGGCAGGTCGGGCTGCTCCGGATGCGTCGCCAGCTGCACACGCAGGTCGATCTCGCGTCCCCCACGTGAGAGAGTGAGCGTCACATTGTCGCCTGGCTCATAGCGCCTGATCAGCTCGGGGAGCCGGTCCTCTGCCAGTGAGATGCTATCCAGGGCCAGAATGATGTCGCCGACCTGGATGCCCGCTGCTTCGGCGGGGCTGTTGGGTGCTACCTGGGTGATGAGAGCGCCTCCCCCTCGTCTTGGGGGCTCGGGCACCGCCGGCGGCGGCGCTGGCGCGGGATCCATAGGCGGTGTGGCTCGAAACAGGGTCAAGCCGAGGATGCCGCAGAACAGCATGCTCCACAGACAGAGCAAGATCAGCCCCACGACGACGGCGATGATGATCCATACATTGGTACGATTGTTGCGTTCCATGATTCCTCCTCTGCTAACGCTAGATGCCTAATCCTGCATCGCTCAGTGGCGGCTCCTCGGACTCGTCGGGCACCGCCTGCCAGGATTCGAGTTGATCGCGAAACTCGTCCACCTTGTCCTCCGGCAGATGGATGTAGCGCCCTTGGGCGCTTACGGCCACCGAGCCGTCCGCCAGCCGAATCTCGCCCCGACCGTTCATCATGCGGCTACGCAATCTCTCGATCTCACCGACCACCGTCAGAGGCTCACAAAGAGGCACCGGCTGGTGGAACCGTACCTGAAGGTCGACGGTCATGGCCCAGATGTCATGGCTCACCAGGGTGCGGCCGATGGTTTCATCCAAAAGGGCACAGGCGATGCCGCCATGCATCACGCCCGGATAGCCCTGATGGCGTTCCTGGGGCACAAAACGGACGAGCACTCGGTTCTCCCCGGTCTCGTAAAAGGCCAGCTTGAGGCCGATGGGGTTCTCCATGCCGCACAGAAAGCAGTGCTTGGAGTTTGGCTGTCTATGCACGTTTCTTGCTCCATTGTGTCTTCTAGCTCTACTGTAAGATACGCCGGACCATCTGTCAATGGCTGCAGCACGTGTCGAAGGAGGGGGCGATTTGACATGCTCTCCCTGCGATCCTAAAATAGAGACAAGTAGTCAAGAATTTGGCATTCTATGGGGATAGTGATGGCGATTAGACCCATTCTCACCGCCGAGCACCCGCTGCTCCGCGAAAAATCGAAAAAAGTGACCCGCTTTGGCGATGCACTGCAGCGCCTCGTCGAGGATATGTTCGATACCATGCATGACGCCTATGGGCTCGGCCTGGCCGCACCCCAGATCGGCGTGTTGCAGCGTGTGTTTGTCGTCGAGATGCCCCCCGAGTACGACGAGGATGACAACGAGATCGTGCCAGCCGAGGCCTATGTCCTGGTGAACCCCGAGATCGTCAAGACACGCGGCCAAGAGGAGATGGAAGAGGGCTGCCTATCGGTCCCCGGCTATCGAGGCCTGGTCAATCGAGCCACCTACGTGGTCATCAAGGCCCAGGATGTCGAGGGGCGTGCGGTGCGCTACCGCGCCGAGGGACTATTGGCTCAGGCCTTTCAGCATGAGCTGGATCATCTGGATGGCGTTCTCTATCTCGATCGGCTGGAGAGCTCGGACAAGCTGTATCGCATTGAGGAACACGAGTCTACGGCTGTCGGTGCTGACCTCGACTAGGATTCCGCTCCGTCGAGCTGGCTGTCCCACTCGGACAGCTTGAGCAGATCGGCGGCATAATCCAGGATGACATCCGCGCCGGCGCGCTCAATTTCCTGGCGGCGCCCGAACCCACTCAGCACGCCCACCGCAACGGCCCCGGCCCTGCGCGCCGCCCGTACATCGGCCACCGTGTCCCCTACCATGACGCAGGCCTCGGGCGCGACGCCCAGCATGCCCGCTGCGCTGCGTACCGGCTCGGGATGCGGTTTGAGCCGCAGCACATCCTGCCGGGTGATTACCACGGGGAAATAACGCTCCAGATCGCCGCCCGCCAAAAAGGCATACGCCTCGGGGCGCGCACGCGTCGTCACCACCGCCAGCTTGTAACGCCCGTGCAGTGTCTCGAGAAGACGGTGGGTTCCCGGTATCGTGTCTGACAGCTCTCGGGTCGCCAGGCCGCGGGCGCGTCGTATCCGGTCGGCAAGGCCAAAGAATCGGCCCTCTAGCCCGAGATGCTCCATCGCCGAGATCACATAGTTGGAGGGGATCTCGACGTTCATCACGATGGCATGGGCCAGGGCGTCGGGATCGAGCCCTTTGATCAGGCGTGTCACGGGCGAGAGCCCCGTCGCTAGCTTGGCCGTCCAGCGATCCTGACTTTCGATGAGGGTGCCATCCAGATCGAACAGAAACGCCTTGATCTGGTCTGGCCTGAATGGTGTACGCTCGTGCATGCACGCCCTCTCTTACTTGAACCGGCGCCTCAACTCGTCTTCGACATCCTGCCAGGCGATCTCCTTGGCCGCCAGGGCCACAAGCAGGTGATAGACCAGGTCGGCGCTCTCGTACACCAAACGCTCTCTATCCTGCAGAGAGGCGGCCACGATCACCTCGACGGCCTCTTCGCCCAGCTTTTTCAGGATCTCGACCTCGCCCTTGGCGAACAGCTCGCAGGTATACGAGCCCTCGCGGGGATGCTCCCGGCGCTCGGCAATGGTCTCTTCCAGCGCTTTAATCGTTTCGCTCACTTGGCACCTCATTATAGCTGGATTATGGGCGTATAGCGACCCACGCACGCGTCAATCGACCGTGACGGTTCCGACCGTCACGGTCAGACCGTCAGCGATTGGTAAAAGCAGCTTGTGCGCCCCGTATGGCAGGCGGGCCCGGCGGGCTGCACGCGCACCAGCAGCGTGTCGGCGTCGCAATCGGCGCGGATCTCGACGATGCGCTGCGTGTTGCCCGAGGTGGCACCCTTGTGCCACAGGGTCTGGCGACTGCGGCTCCAGAACCAGGTCTCGCCGCTGGCCAGGCTGCGCTGCAGCGACTCGCGGTTCATGTAGGCCAGCATCAGCACCTGGCCCGTGTCCGCGTCCTGCACGATGGCCGGCAGCAGCCCAGCCTCGTCCCAGCGGAGCGCCTCGGCGTCCACATCGCCCACCGTCGGCTCGTAGGTCACCACGGTCAGCTCCGCACCGGCACGCCGCGCTCGGCCAGGTAGGCCTTGATCTCGGCCACGCTCAGCTCGCGGAAGTGGAACAGCGAGGCCGCCAGGGCCGCGCTGGCGCCGCCCTCGGTCAACGCCTCGTAGAAATGCTCCATGTTGCCGGCGCCCCCCGAGGCGATCACCGGGATCGAGACGGCGTCGGCCACGGCGCGGGTAACGGCCAGGTCATAGCCGTCCTTGGTGCCGTCCCGGTCCATGCTGGTGAGCAGGATCTCGCCGGCGCCGCGCTCCTCGACCTCGCGGGCCCATGCCACGGCCTCGAGCTCGGTGAGGATCCGCCCCCCGTTGATATAGACCTGCCACTGGCCGTCGGCCTCGGTCTTGACGTCGATGGCCACCACGACGCACTGGGAGCCAAAGCGCTGGGCGCCCTCGCCGATCAGGTCGGGCGTGCGCACCGCCGAGCTATTGATCGAGATCTTGTCGGCGCCCGCCAGCAGCACCGCCCGCATGTCCTCCACGGTGCGGATGCCGCCGCCCACGGTAAAGGGGATGGTGACCGAGTCGGCCACGCGCTGCACCATGTCAATCACGATGTCGCGGGACTCGTGGGAGGCGCTGATGTCCAAAAAGACCAGCTCGTCGGCTTTTTCCTGGCTGTAAACCAACGCGTGTTCCACCGGGTCGCCGGCGTCGCGCAGCTCGACAAAGTTGACGCCCTTGACCACGCGCCCGTTCATCACATCGAGACAGGGGATGATTCTCTTGGCCAACATGCTTACTCCTTGGCGATTGCCAGTGCCTGGGCGAGATCCACATGGCCCCGGTAGAGGGCCATGCCGATGATCACGCCGGAAATGCCTTTTGCTTCTTGGGTCTTGATCGCGCGTATGTCATCCAGGGTTGCCACGCCCCCCGAGGCGATCACCCGCAACCCCGTCTCGCGGGCCAGAGCGCCCGTGGCGTCCAGATTGACGCCGCTGAGCATTCCGTCGCGCGCCACGTCGGTGTACACCACATGGACCACGCCCATCTCGGCCATGCGCTGCCCCAGCGCCGTCGCCGAGAGCGCCGAGGTCTCTTGCCAGCCATGAATGGCGACCTGGCCCTCGCGGGCGTCGATGCCCACCACGACCGCCTCGGGGCCGTACCGCGCCAGCGCCTGCTCGACGACGGCGGGCTCGCGCACGGCCACGGTGCCCAGGATCGCCCGGGCCACGCCCAGATCCAGCAGACGCCCCACGTCGTCGGCCGAGCGTAGCCCGCCGCCAAACTGCACGGGGACGTCCACGGCGGCCAGGATGCGCTCCAGCGAGGCCAGATTGGCGGCGCTTGCCTCGCCCAGGGCGCCATCCAGGTTGACAATGTGCAGCCACTCGGCGCCCTCGTCCGCCCAGCGCCGCGCCGCATCCACCGGGTCGTCGGCAAAGACCGTCTCGGCGGCGGCGTCGCCCTGCTGCAGGCGCACGCAGCGCCCGTGGCGGAGATCGATGGCGGGATAGATGATCATGCGGCCTCCCAGACGGCGTCACGCGGCAAGAGGCCGCAGGCGATGAGCCAGTTCCGCAGGATGCGCTCGCCCACGGCCTGGCTCTTTTCCGGGTGGAACTGGATGCCGTACAGGTTGCCCCGCGCCACCACCGAGGCATAGTCGATGCCATAGTCGGTGGTCGCGGCGATGACGTCGGCATC
>SKRJ01000061.1 GCA_007118555.1 Anaerolineae bacterium
ATCGTGCGGGTGTGGAACGTCGCGGAGGGCAGCATCCATCAGGAGCTGGACATGGATCGTGCGCCGTCCAACGCCGTGGCGATCTCCCCGGATGGCACGTTGCTGGCGGCCAGCGCCACGGACGGCGTCTGGCTCTGGGACATGGCCGACGGGTCGTTGCTAGAGACGCTGCAGATTCTGGATGAGGAGAACGAGGTCGTGTGGACGAGCGATGTGGCGTTTGCGCCTGATAGCCAGTCGCTGGCGGCTGCCATGCGTAACGGTGACCTGGTGATCTGGAGCATCCAGCGCTAGAGACGGTACGAGCTCACGGCCCACAGGTTGGGTCGTTTCCGATGGGCGACATGTCCGTGCCGATGCGCTAGGATGTGGCGCCTCTTGCTGTTTGCTCTCTCAGGCGGCGGGCCGTCTTGCTACCAGCGCACCGAGGCTGCTGCGTCCCCGTTGCAGCGTCTCGCGCAGGAGCGGCACGCCCAGTAGCAGGCCGGCGATGGCATAGACGCTGACGCTGACGGCGCCGCCCAGCAGGAGCGTGGGCAGCGGGCCCAGGCCCGCGCCGTCGGCATACACCACGATCCAGGCCAGCGCCAGGCTCATGGCCGCCGTCGCCGGTACAATACGCCCCAGGATGGCCAGCATGCCTCGGCCGCCGACGCCGTTCCAGCGCTTGCGTAGCACCAGCAGCAGCACCACGACCTCGACGCTGATGGCGATCGAGTTCGCCAGAGCCAGGCCTCCGGCGCCCAGCGGCCCCACCAGCAGTAGCATCAATATCACGTCGAACAGGGCCGTCGCCGCCGCGATGTACAGGGGCGTGATGGCATCCTGCTGGGCGAAAAAGGCCCGGGCCGCCAGCTCGAGGCAAGAGTGGCCCACGAGACCCAGGGCATAAAAGCGCAGCGGCGCCAGCACGGCCTCGGTCGAGGCGGCGTCAAAGGCTCCGCGCTGAAAGAGCAGGGCCAGCAGGGGTCGCCCCAGGAGGATCATGGCCGCGGCGATGGGCAGGGTCAGGGCCATTACATGGTGCAGCGACTCGGCCAGGGTGCTGCGCAGGCCCTCGGTGTCGCGGCGCGAGGCCAGCGCCGACAGGGTGGGGAACGCCACCAGACCAAAGGCGGTGCCGATCATCGTCTCGGGGAGCTGGACGAAATTCCAGCCCCATTCCAGAGCGCTCACGCTGCCCTCGGCGAGGCGCGAGGCCAGGTTGGCCGTCACGAGAAAGGTGATGTGAAAGATACCCAGGTCGAGTACCCGGGGTCCCATCAGGACGGCCACGCGGCGCATCGAATCGGTGCGGATGTCCAGCACCGGCTTCCAGCGAAAGCCATAGTGGATCAGCCCGGGGATCTTGATGGCGAGGTGCATCGCCGAGCCGATCACCGCCCCGACGGCCAGCCCCCGCACGCCCCACAGGGGCGCGAGCCACAGCGCCCCGACGATGATGCCGATGGGGTACATCACCGGCGCCAGGGCCGGCCACAAAAAGTGCTGAAAGCCGTTCAGGACGCTGTTGTGGATCGAGCTCACGGCAAAGAGGATGGTCGAGACCAGTATGATGCGCATGAGCGCCACCGTCTCGGCCTGCATCTCGAGCGAGAACCCCGGAGCGACCACCCACCGGATGAGCCAGGGCGCCAGCAACGCCGCCAGCACCGACAGCGCGCCCGCCACCAGCACGACGCAGTTGGTTACCGCGCTGGCCAGCCGCCAGGCGCCATCGTCGTCGTCGCCCGCAATGTACTCGGCGAGCACCGGCAGAAAAGCCGTAACCAGGGCGCCCCCCGCTACGACGGTAAAGAGCAGCTCGGGCACTCGGAACGCCGCATAGTAGACATCCAGGTCGGCGCCGATGCCAAACTGGCTTGCGATCACGATGTTGCGCACCATGCCCAGCAGCGAGGCCATGGCAAAGCAGGCCCCGACCATGATTACATTGCGGGCCAGATGCAGTTTGTTGCTCAAAGACGACTCTCCCAGCGCCTCAGGGCAATCCTTCAAGGGATTGACTCAGGGCAATCCCTCAAGGGCCTCGGCGGCCTCGACAAAGTCGGCGCGCAGTGAAAGGGCCCGCTCGAACGCACGCCGGGCTCCTTCGGTGTCGCCCAGGCCCGCCAGGCCCATGCCCCGCCAATAGTGCAGCGCCTCGACCGTGTTTGTCACGGCGATGGTGGCATCGGCCAGGGCAACCACCTCCTCCATGCGGCCCGTCTCATAGTAGGCGATAAAGGGGCCAGACTGGTACCACATCATGCGGAACGGCAGGCCGATCACCCGCGCCATGTCATAGGAGGTCGCGGCTTCTTCGTACATGCCATTACCGAGGTAGTTGGAACCGAGGGTGAACCAGGCGAACGCATCGTCCGGGTTGGCGTCGACGTGAGCCTGTGCGCGCTCCAACGACTGCTGCCACATGTACTCGTCGTCCATGTTCTCGCCGATGATGGCCGCGGCGATGGGCAGTCGGTCCTCTGGTACGATGACCAGGTAGGTATAGTTCCTGACCTGCCAGTACTCTTGCAGTTGCGCATAGGACATGCGTATGCCGCGGTAGGGTCCTTCGCGGCCGATCCCGCGGCTCTCTAGCGAGTCATAGAGGATCCATTCGCCCAGCGCATCGTCATAGCCGGTGACCACCCGATAGTGACCCATGCCGGTGCCCCGGGCGTCCACGTGCCAGGTGGGGATCATCACGGGCATGCCGTTGCTCACCATGAGCTTGAGCAGGTCGGCGGTGCCGTTCACCCGCCAAAAGGCCTCGAACCCCTGGGTGCGGGCAAACATCAGGATCTGGGTATAGGGCACATGCCGGACGTCGGGGTCGGGATGGATCACCGCCGCCACATCGGCCTGGTTCAGGCTCGATCCATAGTAGCTCAAGAGGGTGGCCAGCGAGGCGGGACCGCAATTGTTGAACGTCTGCCACTCGTGGCGCAGGCCCGTCAGCTCGACCCGGGGCTCGGCCGGCGCATAGATCGGCGTCGGTGTGGGCGCCGGCGTCTCGGTGGGTGCCGGCGTGGCCGTGGGTGCGGGCGTCTCGGTGGGAACCGGCGTGATGGGCGTCTCGGTGGGTGTCGCGGTCGGCGTCCCCGGCGCGGATGTCTCGGTGGGCGTCACGG
>SKRJ01000310.1 GCA_007118555.1 Anaerolineae bacterium
CATGACCCGAACCAGATCACCCGCGTAGCGCGCCCCCGTGCGGCAGCCGCCGCTACCTACAATCGGCTCGCGCGCTGGTACGATCTGCTCACGCTGCCGGAGCGGTCCCTCAAGCGACGGGCTCTGGCGATGCTGGCGGCGCAGGCCGGCGAGCGGATCCTGGTCATCGGGAGCGGCACGGGGCAGGGCCTGGCCACCATCGCGAACAGCGGCGCCCACGCCACGGGCATCGATATCGCTATGGCCATGTGCCGCCGCGCCAGGGCGCGTCTCGCGGACGAGGGGATCAAGAGGGCAACCCCAGTCTGCGCCGATGCCCTGCAGCTGCCGCTGGCGGATGCCACTCACGACGCGGCCCTGGCCGTCTTCACCCTGGAGCTGTTCGACACCCCCGAGATGCCGCTGGCCCTGCGCCAGATCGCCCGGGTCCTGCGGCCCGGCGGCCGCCTGGTCGTGGCCTGCCTGTCGCGGCGCAAGGTCAACGTACTGGTCCGCCTCTATGAGTGGCTGCACAACCGCTGGCCGCGCCACCTGGATTGCCGCCCCATCCTGGCCGCCCCGCTGCTCGAACAAGAGGGCTGGCATGTGCTGGAGCACCAGGCCGCTGGCCTTTGTGGTCTGCCCGTGGACATTGTGCTGGCCCGGCGTCCGGCGCAGACCGTCACCGAGCCCTAATCCACCGATAGCACCGCGCGCGGGTTGTCGACCAGCAACTTTTCCACCAGTGCCTCGGTGACGCCTGCCGCCCGCAGGCGCGGAACGAACTCGTCCAGGAGTTTGGTCATGGGCTGCACGGTGCCACCGCCCGGCTCGCCCACATGGTACCATCCGGCGTCCTGCGAGAGCAGCAGTTGGTCCTCATAGCCGCGCTCCAGCATCGCCAGCAGCAGGCGCTCGTGCCACTCGTACGGGTTCCAACCGATGCTGTCATACTCGAGCCAGGCGCCACGCCGCAGCAGCGCGACGTGGGCCTCCCAGGCCGGTTCGAGGTCCACGGCGTCCAGGTTCGAGATGCTTTCGGGGGCTATCTGATCCGGGCCGATCTGATCGGCATGGGCCACCACATAGTGCCGTGGGTCCATGCCCTCTTCTTCGACAAGATCGAGGCTCTCGTGGGCGGCGGCCGCATGGGCCGTATGACACACGACGCTCAGGCCGGTGGCCAGGTGCGTGATGGCCGCGGCCCGCACAATCGTCTGCTGGATCGGCAGCAGGGGCCCAGGGTTCACCGCGATCTTGATGAATCCGGGGCGCACGCCGGTCTCGTCGATGCCCTGCTCCCACTCGGCGATCCAGCGCTCGGCCAACTCGGCGGGCGACAGCTCGAACGCCCACGCGGGGAGATGCGGCTCTTTGTAGAGGCCGGTGTTGGTCACGATGTGCAGCCCGGTGGCGCGACTGACCCGCTGCAACAGAACGGAGTCACGGCCGAGATAGTTGGGCGTGCATTCGACCAGGCTCATGACGCCCTGGGCCACGAGCGCGTCCAGGTAGGGCTGCATCGTAGGCGCGACGACGTCCCGATCCCAGCGGTGGGGGCCCGTCTCGTCCGCCCCGATGAAATCCACCATCACATGCTCGTGGATCAGGGTGAGGCCCAGATCCTCGGGGGCGATGGGTCCCAATACCGTGTGCACCTGGGCCATAATGGCGCTCCTTTCGACAAAATCGCGTATGTTCGTGCGAGCCTGTGGCATCCGCGGCAGCGGCGGAGGGTAGGCACGGGGGCCTATGGCCTACGCGGCGGCGGCGCTGGGTAGGCACGGGGGCCTACCCCTACAGATGCCCGGGGATCGCCCTCAGGCCAGCAGTTCGAAACGCCCGGTCAGGTAGGACGCGCCCCCGTTGGCGATGGGTTGACCGCCGCCCACCGAGAGGGTGAACGTCCCCGGCTCCAGCAGGGGCTCGCCCTCGTCATCATATACCAGCATTTCCTGGCGGCCCAGGGTGAACCCCATCTGTCGCGTCTCGCCCGGCGCCAGGTGAATGCGCTCAAAGGCCACCAGTTGCCGGATGGGCGTCGCATGGGCGGTTGCGTCGTCGGTCAGGTAGAGCTGCACCACCTCGTCGCCCGCCCGCTCCCCCACGTTCTCCACCCGCACGGTGACGTTCACCGTCTGGCCGGGCCGCACCCGGGGGGTCACCCGCAGATCGCTGTAACGGAATGTGGTATAGCTCAGGCCATAGCCAAAGGGATACAGGGGCTCATCCTCGAAATAGCGATAGGTGAAACCGCGCATGTCGTACTGCTCAAAGGGCGGGAGCTGCTCCACGCCGGTGTAGAACGTCACGGGCAGGCGTCCGCCGGGGTTATAGTCGCCCCAGAGCGCCTCGGCGATGGCGGTGCCGCCCTCCTCGCCCGGATACCAGGCCTCGAGGATGGCCTGGGCATGCTCGGCGGCCCAGTTGATGGCCAGGGCGCTGCCGTTCAGCAGCACGACCACCAGCGGCTTGCCAACGTCGGCCAGGGCCTGCAGGAGCTCCTCTTGCACAGCAGGCAGCCCGATCTCGGATCGATCGGCCCAGGGCTTGGCGGGGTGCTCCTCCCCCTCTACCTCCTGCGAGATGCCCAGCACGGCAATGACGACGTCGGCCTCGCGGGCGAGGGCCAGGGCCTCGTCGAACCCGCTCTGGTCGGGCTCCAGCAGGTCGCAGCCCCGGGCATAGGTGACCGTCGCGCCACGGGCCTGGGCCACGGTGCGAATGCCCTCCAGCGGCGTCACCGAGCGCGAGGGGGTCCCGTTATAGTTGCCCAGCAGCACGACGGGGTCGTCGGCGTTGGGGCCCACGACGGCGATATTGCCCACGTCCGCGAGGGGCAGCGTGCCGTCGTTCTTGAGCAGCACCAGCGACTGGCGCGCCACCTCGAGGGCGAGCTGGCGGTGCTTTTCGCTGTCGTTGACGCTGTACGGGATGCGGGCATAGGGCACCCGCTCGGCCGGATCAAACATTCCCAGGCGAAAGCGCGTGCGGAACAGCCGTTCCAGAGCGCGATCGATGTCGGCCTCGTCGAGCAAGCCTTGCTCGACGGCGCCCAAGAGATAGATGTAGGTCTCGCCGCAGTTCAGGTCGCAGCCGGCCCGCACGGCCAGGGCAGCGGCCTCCTCGGG
>SKRJ01000106.1 GCA_007118555.1 Anaerolineae bacterium
GCCCACAACCGCGAGAGAGCTGGCCATCGAGATGTCGGGCGAGTTCGACCCCGGCCGATACGCCCACCTGGCAGTACCCACTCTTTTGCTTACGGGAGGTGACAGCCCGCCCATCATGCACGATGTCATCGATAGGCTACACGCTGCCCTGCCCCACAGCCGCATCGCGTCCATGCCTGGGCAGCAGCATATCGCCATGGGTCTTGCCCCGGAGCCGTTAGCGGATAAAGCTCTGCGCTTCCAGTTGGGATAGCGAGCCCGTCATGCTGGCACCGCGGCCTACGGCAGTCTACCAGACCAGGGCCCAGCCCTTGGCCAACGACCTTGGGTCCATAAACGGCCCTATACCTTGACGCCCCCCGGCTGCCCCGCTATGATCCGATGCATTCCACTTTTCAGCAAAAGGGGGCACCATACATGTCCAAGCCTATCATCGCTGTCACCATGGGCGATCCCGCCGGCATCGGGCCCGAGATCGTCCTCAAGGCCCTGCGCGATCCGGCCTGGCGCACACGAGGCCGCCTCTTTCTCATCGGTGATCCCGGCACCTTGGAGCGCGCGGCCCAGCTCGTGGAGGACGCGCCTGCCCTGCGGACCATCACCACGCTGGATGAGGCCGAATATGGCGATACCCTGGAGGTGCTGCTGTCTCCCAGCGCTGCGCCGCCCAACTATGCCTGGGGCACCATCGACGAGGATACCGCCCAGGCCATGCTGGCGCCTCTCGACATCGCCTGTGACCTGGCTCTGAGCGGCCGTATCCAGGGGTTTGTGTCGGCGCCCCTGAACAAAGAGGCCTTTCCCCTGCGGGGCTATGAGCATGGCGACGAGCTCCAATACATGGCCGAGCGCACAGGTCGCCCGGATGCCTTTATCCTGGGGGTCATGCGCGGCGTATGGGTGACCACGGTGGCCGAGCATGTGCCCTTTCGCGACATCGCCGACCTGATCACTCGGGCGAACGTCCTGCGCTATATCAAGGGCCTGCACGCCGTGATGGAACGCGCCGGGCTCACCAACCCGCGCCTGGCCGTGGCGGCCCTCAATGTCCATGGCGGCGAGGGGGGCGCCATCGGCCGGGAGGAGATCGAGGAGATCGGCCCCGCCATCGAGACGGCCCGGGAAGAGGGAATCGATGCTGTGGGGCCCATCCCCGCCGACACGGTCTTTGCACGCGCCCTGAGCGGCGAGTTTGCCGGCGTTGTGGGCATGTACCACGATCAGGCCAACATCGCCCGCAAGCTCCAACCCATGAACGAGCGCGTCACCGTCTACGAGGGGCTGCCCGTGCCCTGCACCACCACGGCCCACGGCGTCGCCTATGACATCGCCGGGCAGGGATCGGCCGATGCAGGCGGCCTTGACGCGGCCCTGGAGCAGGCCCTGCGCCTGGCGGGCGCCTAGCCGCGAACACCGCCATGCGCAGACGGCACATGCCGGGACGGGCCAGGCCCAGGAGCGGCTGCTAGGATCCGGGAGCGGCCTCCCGATACCAGTCGGCCCGCGTCAATGGCAGGCCGCTGTGCCCCCGCTCGTCGGGCCTGACCAGGAGCGTCTGATAGAGGTTGTGGCGCTCGGCCGCAAAGCCCTGGGCCGAGCCCGCCATGAACAGCCGCCATACCCGATAGGTGGGCTCGCCGACGTACTGCAGGGCCTCGTCATGGTGCCGCTCCAGGCGGCGCACCCAGTGGCGCAGCGTCATGGCATAGTGCTCCCGCAGGCTCTCTACGTCGCGCACCTCCCATCCCGCGCCCTCGGCGGTCTCCAGCGTGGTGTGGATGGGCACCAGCTCTCCATCGGGGAACACATACGTGTTGGAAAAGCTGGCTCCCTTGGGGGACGTGGCGCGCCCGCCGCGCGCGATGCCGTGATTGAGAAACACCCCTCGGGGCCGCACCAGCGACAGGGCCTTGGCAAAATAGGTGGGCAGGAGCTCGCTTCCCACATGCTCGAACATGCCCACGCTGGCCAGCGCATCATAGGGCTGCGACTCGTCCACCTCACGATAGTCCTGCAACAGGACGCGGGCCCGCTCCTGCAGACCCGCCTCACGGATGCGCTCGTTGGCCAGCTCCAACTGCTCGCTACTCAGCGTGATGCCGGTGGCATCCACGCCATAGTGCTGTGCAGCATGGATTACCAGACCGCCCCAACCACAGCCCACATCCAGCAGACGCTGGCCGGGCTGCAGGCGCAGCTTGCGACAGATATGGTCCAGCTTGCGCGCCTGCGCCGTATCCAGGTCCGTCTCGGGCGTCTCGAAATAGGCGCAGGAATAGACCATGCGCTGATCCAAAAAGAGCTGGTAGAATTCGTTAGAGACATCATAGTGATACGAGATGGCCTCTCGGTCACGATCGGCCGAGTGCTGGCGCCCCCGCAGCCGGGCAGGCCCCCGGGCCATAGGGCGCTTTATCTGCTCAGAGGGCAAGCGCAGGAGGTGTCGGGCCAGATCCAGACGTGTGCCCAGACCCTCGATCCGCTCTGGAATGGCGATAGCCGCGTCGAACAGGGCCTCCAGATCGCCCTCGACATCGAAATCGTCAAAGAGGTAGGCCTCGGCCAGGGCCACCTGGCTGCCCGCCAGGAACATGGCGCGCAGCGCGCCCGGATGCTTGAGCACGATGGTTGCCTTGGCGGGGCCATTGTCTGGCCAGTGGTTCCCGTCCCACAGCCGCACGTTGGCGCCATCGAGAATGTCGCCGAACAGTGTTTCCAAAAGCGAGTGGGTGATCTCGATCCATGGATCCGTCATCGTACGCCTCCTATGCGTGTATGCCGGAGCGAACACGGATCGACCATCAAGAGTCCGAACCCACAAGCCGACGCAGCTCCGGCTATGCTCCCGAGGGAGCGTGGAGCTTTTATTCAGTATACATGCCGTATCTCCCCATGGATAGACCCTGTCGCGAGTTCCTTGCCTCTTGCGTCTACTCTGCATCCCTGAGGCCGCGATAGTACGAGTGACTCGTGTACAGAGCGGCCACCGGATTGTGGCCGGTCACACGATCCTTGGCCACGAGCACCGTGGCGGGCGCATAAAAAAAAAAAAAAAAGAGGCTGTCGTGGCCCACACAGAGCCCCACGACGATA
>SKRJ01000099.1 GCA_007118555.1 Anaerolineae bacterium
AGAGACCAGCCCACCTGAGGGTATTTAGCTTGACATATTGTACGCGAGGGCAGAGCCTGGCTACAGGCTCGACACCATCACAGATACTCGCGCCAGCTCCTTTCGGCCCGCCATCCCAGCTCGCGCTCGGCCCGCGCCGTGGAAAAGAACGCCGCGTGCCCCTCCAGCTTGTCCGCCATGGGGAGCAGGTCGGGGTGGAAACGCTCGATGAGCTCCCGCGTGGGCTCGAGCGCCGTCGTATCCTTGCCGTTGGCCACATAGACGCGGTGCTCGGGCAGATCGGCGGCATGGACCATCAAGAGCCGGTGCATTTCGGCCAGGTCCTCGCTGGGCACATACCCCCAGAGCCAATCGGTCCAGCCGCTGGCAGGCGTCGCCCCTTGGGCGATCTCTTGCAGGCGCTGGGGCGGACAGATACCGGCCGGGCGCGTGACATAGGTACGGATGCCATAGGCGCGGGTGAACGACGCCAGCAGCTCCTCGCCCGCCAGCTTGGAGTACGAGTACGAGTCCTCGACATCCGAGGGGTGCTCCTCGTCCAGGGGCAGGTAGGAGAACGGGAATGGGCGCTCCGAGATGCGATAGCCATGCCCAAAGGCACAGTTGGACCCCGCCATGACCACCGTCTCGACGCCGGCCTGCACGGCGGCCTGCATCAAATAGTAGCTGCCCATGATGTTGGTGTGGATGGTGGCATCCAGCGGCGGCACAGACGACCCCGACTGCTCCTGATTGGCCCGCTGCACGGGGTGATCGCTGGGCCAGGGCACCGCTCCCAGGTGCTGGATGGCTTGCACGCCCTCGACGGCGCGGCGGCAACTGTCCAAGCTGTTGAGATCGCCGCGAATCCAGTGCAGGTCCTTGCGATCCTCGGGCGGGGGCGTCCGCGAAAAGAGCACCAGCTCGTGATCCTCCCGCAGACTCTTGACGATCCACTCGGCCAGCCGGCCGCTGGCCCCTGTAATCAGAACCTTCATCGTATACTCCTTTGCGTGTCTGATGGGTGGTGGCGCCCGTCGGTCGCTGCCTGCACTCTACGGCAACGCGGCGCACTCCTCCAGCGGCAGGGTCTCGAACGTGGTCGTCAGCGTCTGGGTCTCGCCCGTCTCGGCGGCCGCATAGCCAGCCTCGATGATCTCGATCACGTGGCGGGCATGCTCGGCGGTGGCGACCGACGGCTTGTCCTCGCGGATCCAGTCCACAAGCTGCATCATGTCCTCGTACACGTGCCGCTCGCCCAGGACCAGATGCTCGCCCACATGGTGGGGCATCAGGTCGTGAGGCTGGGTGAGGTCCAGATCGCCAAAGCGGGTGCCCACGACAGCGCCGCCCGTGCCAAAGATGCTGGGCTGAAAGCCGTCGGTGAGCTTGCCCGTGACGGTGCCATAGACAAAGGTAAAGAACGATCCGCCGAAATCCACCAGCAGCATGGTGCTATCGTCCATGTCGCAGGCGATCTTGTTGCCGCGAAACTCGCGCTCTGGGATCACCAGGCCGGACATGGCGGTGACGCGCTGGGCGGGGCCGAGGATGCCCGTGAGGTTGTGCAGGCAGTAGACGGTGACGTCGTACTGGGGGCCACCGCCCGGCCTACGGAAATACCAGGAGGGATCGATGTTGCTCAGGAGGTCGTCGCCCTGGCGCACCTCCTCGTCGAGGTGGTACTGGGCCACGCCCGAGGCGCCCGTGGCGGCCCACACCAGGGTGCCCAGGCGCTCTTCCAGCACGAGGCGCCGGATGCGCTGGTTGTGGGGCCAGAGCATCATGCCCGGCGAGGCCACCAGCCGCACATCCTGCCGGGCGGCCTGCTCGATCAGCTCGTCGGCCTCGGCGCGGGTGACCGTCATCGTCTTGTTGAAATGGATGTGCTTGCCCGCCGCGATGGCCTGCATCCCCTGCTCGTAATGCAGCCCGATGGGCGTGCACAGGGTGACCGCGTCCACCGTCGGGTCGGCCAGCAGATCCTCATAGCTCTCATAGGCGGCGCCCACGCCATAGCGCTCGGCGGCCGCCTGTGCCCGACCCGGCACCGGATCGCACACCGCCGCCAGATATACCCGGTCCTGCACGTCGACCAGGCTCAGATGCGCCAGCGCCGCGCGAATGCCGATCGAGCCCGCTCCCACCACGCCCATGCCCACACGCTCTGTCATGCTGCCCTCCTCTTTTGCCATCTATGACGCTTGCACGCCCCGTGACGATCTGGCGACGACTCCTGTCAGGCCTTGCGAGGCGGTACAATGACCGCCGTGCCATGCGGCATGGCCAGGCCTAACGAGGCGGCACGATCACCGCCGTGCCATGCTCGCCGATCCAATAGTCCAGGTGCGGATATTTCAGGCTAATATAGTCGGCGAATAACTGGGGATCTTCCGAGTTGTTGCGAAACATCTCGTAATGGCCCGGCACCGTCAGCCGTGGCTCCAGCGCGCCGGCCAGATCCACCGCCTCCTGATAGACCATGTTGCCGATGCAGTTGCGGGCCAGCCGCTCGGCGTCGCGCCCGTTGATCGGCAAAAAGGCCACGTCGAGCTGCCAGCGTGCCAGCCGGTCGATCTGCCCCTCATAGCGGCAGGTGTCGCCCGCATGATAGACGCACACGCCGTCCATCTCGATGATGTATCCCAGGTAGGGATAGCCAAGCTCCGGGTCGTAATCGAGGAGCTCGTGGGCGGCGGGGATCGCCGTGATCGTCAGGTCGCCCTCGCGGATACTGTGGCCGTCGTCCAACGCCACGATGCGCTCCTGAGGCACGCCCAGCTCATGCACATGATTCGCAGCGGCCTGCGAGCACACGAACCGCGCCTGGGGCGAGGCGTCGGCGATGCGGGGCGTGGCGTAGGGATCGATATGATCGCCATGGTCGTGGGTGCCAAACACCCAGTCGGCGTGGGTGATCTGGGTAGGATCGAGGAGCGGCGGCACGGTGCGGTGGGGCGAGGGCGCCAAAAAGGGATCGAGGTAGAACACCGTATCCCGAATCTTGACCACATAGCCCAGTTGGCCCAACCACCAAAATGCCACGCTGCCGGGCTCGAGCCCGAGGTCGTCGATCTCCTGCAACAGAGCCGCATCGGTCTTGCTCATAGC
>SKRJ01000440.1 GCA_007118555.1 Anaerolineae bacterium
GCGGGCCACAATGTCCAGCGCGATCGCTGGGACGAGTTCATGGCCCGCATCACCGCATGGTTGGCCGCCCACTGACAGGCGCGTTCGTCAGGTCCGATAGTGGGCGTTAATGTCCACATACGCATGGGAGAGGTCACTGGTCCACACGGTGACCTCTGTGTCGCCCCGCCCCAGATCGATGCGGATGGGGATGTCCGTCTGCGCCAGGATCTCGGACGCGCGCTCCTCGTCGATCTGATGGGGCCCGCCATCGCGGACCAGCTCCAGTTCCCCCAGCCAGACCCGGACCGCGTTGGGGTCGAGAGGCACCCCGGCATAGCCGACGGCGCACACGATGCGGCCCCAGTTGGCATCCTGACCATAGATCGCGGTCTTGACCAGGGCCGAGTTGGCCACCGCCATGCCGATTTGCCGCGCCTCGGCTCGGTTGGCAGCCCCAGTGACCCGAATCTCGATAAAGCGGGTGGCGCCCTCACCGTCGCGGACCAGCCCCTGGGCCAGCCCCACAGCGACACGGGTCAGCCCATCGCAAAAGGCCGCGTACTCGGCCGATTGCGCCGACGCGATCCGGGGCATGTCGGCCTCGCCGTTGGCCAGCAAGAGCGCCGTGTCGTTGGTGCTCATGTCACCATCGATGGTGATCATGTTCAGGCTGGCGTCCACTGCGGTCAACAGAGCCTGTTGGGCCAGATCGTGGTCAATGATAGCATCGGTCGTGAACACCACCAGGAGGGTGGCCATGTTGGGGCTGATCATGCCGGCGCCCTTGGCCATGCCGGCCACGGTAAAGCGGGCCGTCTCAGTCTCGACCTGGACGGCCATCTCTTTGGGCACGGTGTCCGTGGTCATGATGGCGCGTGCGGCGCGATGCCCCGCCTCTACCGTCGTGGCCAGGCCACGCGCCGCCGTCTCTACGCCCGCTAGCAAAACATCCATCGGCAGGAGCTGGCCGATGACGCCTGTGGACATGACCATATAGTCCCCTGAGGCGCCGCCCAGGTGTTGGGCCGCAGCCGCTGCTGTGGCCTCGGCATCGCGCAACCCCTGGTCGCCGGTGCAGGCGTTGGCGCAACCGCTGTTGATCACCACCCCTCGCAGCCCTGTGGGATTGCGATGAAGCGTCGCGCGGTCGTACACCACCGGAGCCGCCTGGAACAGGTTGGTGGTAAAGACCGCGGCTCCTACGCAGGATTGGGCCGAGCGTACGAGGGCCAGATCGGGGGCGCCATCGGCCTTGATCCCCGCCGCAATCCCCGCCGCCTCGAAACCGGGTGTGGTCGTGACCGAACCGTCCTCAATGACACGCACGCGATGGGCCATCTATCCGCCCTCCTGGAATGTGATGTTGCCACAGCGCCGCCGAGTATAGGCGCGCCAACGGCATGTGTCAATGGCGCGCTCCAACACGCATCTGGCTTGCGCTCCCCCAGAAACTTGGATACACTTGACCGCGACTGCCGAGTCGAGTCGGGTTGTGATGGCCACGCCACAAGGAGGTTGACATGGCCGAGTATCAGAGCAAAGAGCAGTTGTACGGGGTTCTGGATGAGGTTGTTGAGGGCATGAAACAGGATGACGCCTTCAAGGCGCGCATCGCCAATGCCAACTCTTCCATGGCATTCATCGTCACCGATCTGGACAATGCCGAGTACGTGCTCTCCTTTAACAAGGGCGAGCTCGAGACAGCCAAGGAGGGCGCCTCGCAGGCCACCGTCGGTGTAGTGCTCAGCTCGGAAACGCTGGACAAGCTCCTGAGCGGCAAGCTCAGTGGAGAGTCGGCCTACTTTTCGGGGGCCATCCGGCTGCGGGGCGACGAGTGGATGGCGCAGGGGATGGCAAGCTATCTACGCTATATGGGACCGCTCTATCGGGAGGCGACTGCGGAGTAAGGCCAGGCGGTGCGCCCGAAAGGCGGCGGCCAGACAGGGTAGCAATGACTCGAGGCTGGAAACAATGTGCGCGTGCCCATAGAGACACGACGCTCCGGATACCGCGGCGATCCGCGGTGTCGGGCCGCGCGCAGTGTGCCTCACGCCTCTGCCAATGTCAGGCCGGGCTGTGTCCCCAGGCCATGTGCGCCCCAGGGGACGGGCCGATGTCCTACAGACCGGAGCGGTGCATCTACCGCTCCGGTTGTTTGTTGCGCCACTGTATCGGCTCGATCACAACAGATTCTCGCCCGAGAACCATGGTGCCTTGCCACGGGCGGTGAACCGAGAGCTGTGACCGGAAAGGGAAGACAGAGCGATGCTGAGAACCTCTAGACGTACCTATGCACACGGAGTTGGGCTTGCGGCGCTGTTGGTTTTGCTGACCGTTCTAACCGTACGCCTGGGCGCCGTCGCCGCTTCTTCGATGCCCGATGACACTATCGCCGCGGCGACGCCACTCTCTACCGAGCCATCGTATACAATGCTTCAGTCCAATCCAAACATCATTCCTACCTACACAAGCTACCTGCCCATCGTGCGCAAGCGGCCCGCCATACCGGATCCTCCCACGCCGCCCACTATCGTGACCTCGTCGGCCGATGCCCAGATCACCCAGGGCCGTGCCACGATGAACTTTGGTACAGCGAGAGCGATGTGGGCCGGGTATGATATGTGGGAGGAACCCTATGACCGGACAAGCCGCAGCCTGATACGCTTTAGCCTCTCAGCGATCCCATCGGGAAGCACCATTATCAATGCCTCCCTGCGTCTGTACCAGAACGGTAGCTATGACTTTGGCGGCCATACGCGGCAAATCACCACCTATCGTGTGACGCAGGCCTGGAGCGAGACCTCTGTAACGTGGGACACGGCGCCTGGCCATGCGGAGGCCTATGGCTCCGCGGTGACCGGGCACGGGTCGGATGCCTTTGGCTGGTACAGCTTTCCGGTGACCTCCCTGGTGCAGGCCTGGATCGATGGCACCTATGCGAACCATGGAGTCATGCTGCGTGGTCCTGAGCATGAGGCAAACTGGCGCCAGTTCTCGACGCGAGAAGGGGCAAATCCGCCCCGCCTGGAGATCAGCTATGTGGGCCCGACGGGCGCGTTGGTCACCGTCATCCTGGAGGCGGCGCCCGGGGTTGCGGA
>SKRJ01000039.1 GCA_007118555.1 Anaerolineae bacterium
GATGTCCGCGAGGTATACGCCCAGGCCCGGATCATGGAGCCGGTCCGCCACAAGTCGCCCCATCGCACGGCGACGTCCGAGTTCTATGACGCGTGGTATGACGAGATGCCCGACAGCATCGAGGCCACCGCCGAGGACACGGTGAACGCCCTGCTCACGTTCGAGAGCGGCACCCTGGGCCAGTGGACGTCGTACCATGCGGCCCACGGCGAGGGGCTGTTCCACTGGGCGGTGTATGGCAGCGAGGGCTCGCTGCGCACCCAGGGAGCGCGCAACGGGCGCCCTCTGACGCTGCATCGCGATGACGTCGGCGAGGTCCCCCTCGACCGGCAACTCGACCTGGTCCCCGATTTCGCCCTCGACGCCATCACTGCGGCCCTGTTCGGCGGCGAGCGCATGGCGTCCTACGATTTCACGTTCGCCGAGGCCGACCGCAAGCTGGTGGCGGTAGAGTATCACGAGTTGGGCGAGTGCATCCTGACGGGCAAGCGCCCCGAGGTGGACGCCCACACCAGCCGCCGCAGCCTGGCCGTCTGCCACGCCGCCCTCGAGTCGGCGCTGCTGCATCGGCCCGTCACCATCGACGAGATTGAGGCGGAGCGCACTTGCGCCTACGAGGCCGACATCTGCGCCCACTGGGGGATCTGACGCGGGCCGGAGCAGGCGCTTTTCGGCAGAGTGACCCCGACTCTGGTCGCAATGTCTGCTCGTGTCTTGATCCAAGCTGACGCTGGCAGCTCTTCATCACGGTACCGTATGATGGCCGAAATCGTTAGGAGTTCAGGTGCGTGGGAGCTAGACGTTGCGAGGGTGCCATGCTAGAATGCCGCCCATGATGATTCCAGAACTGCTGGCACGCTGCACACACCTGAAACCGGACCCATCGGAGCATCCCCTCTTGGTGCAACGTGGCCAAGAGATTGAGGAATGGGATGCGCTGCTTGCCGTGGCGCAGCGCCATGGCATGGGACCCCTTCTCTATTGGCACATGCGAGGCGCCCGGGTGCCTTTACCACAAGAGGTGCTCTATACGCTATCGGGCACGTTTGTCAGACATCGGCACGCCAACCAGGTGCGCACCCGGGTACTGGGGCAGGTGCTGGAAGCCTTTGCCGCTGTCGGCATCGAGGCAGTGGTGGTCAAAGGGGGCGCTCTCAGCCATCTGCTCTATCCAGAACCGACTCTGCGTCCCATGAGCGATGTGGACCTGCTCATCGGCCGCCAGGAGCTCTTGCGCGCGCGACAGACCCTCGTCGAGTTGGGCATGAGCGCTCCGCTGCCCCCCGGCGGGGAGAGCGACAAGAGCCTGCCCACCGCCGGGACCATCGTCGAGGGAGTGTGGGTCGGTATCGAACTACACGACGATCTGTTCGAGAGTGCGTTCGACGCCCGCTTGACCCTGGACGATTTGACCCTGCCTCCGCTCTCGTTCTCGCTGGGCGACAGTGGCGCCGTAGCGCACACCCTGGGACTGGAGGAGCTGCTCTGGCACTTGTGCGAGCATCTGCGCTTTCACACCACCGTTTTTCTGCCCTGGCGACTCATCTGGGTAACCGATATTCTGGGCGTGGCCGAGCGGTTTGCCGCCGAGCTGGATTGGGACCGGATCGCCCGCGAATATCCCCGCGTGCTCAGCACCCTCAGCCTGCTCCAGCACCTGCGCCCCTTGCGGCCAGAGGTGCTGGAGCGCATCCCGGCCTCCGCGGGGCAGAGACCGCGCGGTGTGGGCGCCGATTTCGCAGGTTGGCCCCGCTACTCATTGAGCCAACAACGCGGCAAGAGCGTTGTGCGGATTGTGAAGGATACGTGGCTACCTCCCGAGTGGTGGCTACGGCTACATCGTGGCCTGGACAGTGATGCTTTACTTTGGCGTGAGCGCTGGATCGGGCATCCGTGGGAGATTCTGGGCTGGATGCGACATTACTGGCGCAACCGAACAGAGAACAGGGCAGCAACTGCCCCAATCGAGGCATGAAAGGAACCTGGCATGACGATCACCCCAGATGGCATACCGACCCAGGAGCCCGATTACCGGCTGGAGATGCTGGACGGCGAGGCCCTGCTGTTTCATCCTGCGCAGGGAAGCCTGGTGCACTGTAACCAGATGGGCGCGGTCATCTGGCACCTGTGTAACGGCCAGAGGACGGTAGAGGAGATCATCTCCCTGCTGGCCGAGGCGTATCCCGAGGCAGAGCCGGAGGTAGCGAGGGATGTCCAGAGGACCCTTGGCCAGTTCCTGGAGGCCCATGCCATCCGTATGGGGTAGACACGAGCAGCATGTGATAAGCTTTGCGGGCAGCGCCGTGGCAGTCGCCTGGGAGGAGGCTCGCGGCAGGCGTATCGCCGAGTTTCTGTTCGAGCGCGTTCCCACATGCGCCGATGCCGCGCCCTGCGAGACGTTCCATATCCGCTGGCTCCCGCATGCGCAAAAGCTGGCTCTGTACCGTGGCGACGTGCTTATCCACCTGGGAGACTCGGAGGGCTACCTGGCCGAGTTGCTGATGGGTGAGGTCTGCCGTCGTATCGTCGCGAACAGCAGCGGCGGCATGCTCTTTCATGCCGCCGGCCTGGCGCGCCAAGGCCTGGGTATCCTGCTGCCCGGTGCCATGGAGACGGGCAAGAGCACGCTGGCGGCATGGCTCACCACCCAGGGCTTGGACTATATGACGGACGAGTTGGTCTTTATCCCGCAGGGCGCCGACGAGATGCAGCCGTTCATCCGCCCCCTGAACTTGCGACGCTCTTCCAGAGTAGCCCTGCCCGAGGGGTACTGGGCAACCTTGGAGCCGCAACTGTGGGCCAGTGTCGAAAGCGATCTGCTGCCGCCCGATGTACTGAACCCGACCGGGCGCTGGGCCGCACCGCGCTTGCATGTGATCGTGTTCCCCCGGTACGTTCCCGCCAGCGCGCCATCCGTGCGGCGCCTGTCCTCTGCCGAGACAACGCTGGCTCTGTTGCAGCGCATGGTCAACGCCGGCAGCCTGCCTGGCCATGGGGTGCCAGAGGCAGCCAGAATTGCCCGCCAGACGCCCGCCTACGAGGCGAGATATGCGCACTTGGACCAGCTCGTTGC
>SKRJ01000356.1 GCA_007118555.1 Anaerolineae bacterium
CGCAACACGCTCAACTATCGGCTGCAACGCATCACCGAGATCACGGGCATGGACCTGGACGATCCCGAGGCGCGCCTCTCGCTACAGATCGGCCTCAAGATCCACCATCTGACCCAAGGAGCCAAGAGCAGCGTCCGGGCCGAATGACGCCCGGGCCATGGGGCCGCGTACTAGCCCTGCCCGTATCACTCGTCCAGGTAGCAGACCGCCTGCCGTGCAGCGGGGTCGGCCACCACGTGGGCGAGCCGTCCCCCGCTGGCCTGGGCCACGTCGATCACTTTGACCAGACCGGCGTATGGGGCGGCCTCGGGAACCAGCTCGGCCAGGACGTTGGGGGCCTGCTCGAAAAAGGCGCCTCGATAGGCCGTCTGCGGATCGTCTGGGTAGAGCGGCAGATAGAGGATCTGGTCCTCGACCAGGTCCTGGAAAAAGTGCGTCCCAAAAGAGACCTCGGGCGTCATGCCGGACTGCCGGCCGCCGGCGATCTCGACGAGGACCGAGGTGTTCGAGATGTCGGCATAGGACACGTTCACCCCCAGCAGCGGGTTGCTCGAGCCCCAGCGCCCCGGCCCCATGATCATCATCTTGTCCGCCATCAGCGCGGGGTGGTGACTCAGCGCGCCGATCAGCCGCCCCAGGCTGCCTCGCGCCAGCCCTTGCGCCTCGATGTTGGCATACCCCGCCGGATCGACATGGACGATATAGCCGATATCCCGCACGATGCCGCCCCCCGCCATGCGGTTGGCGCGAAAGAGGACCCGGTCGGGCGGGATGTCCGGCGCCTCGACGCCGGCGGGCCAGCCCGGCAGGCTCATGGGCCGGCACTGTACCAGGTTGATACGCAGGCTGCCCTTGGGCCCGGGTAGCACGGTAAACTCGGTGTCGAGGGGGCGGCCATAGGCGCGCTCGAGGGTCGTCAGCATGGTGCGCATGATGGACACAAAGGGCGTGCTCTGCAGGAAACGATCCAGCGTGAGCACCAGCGAGCGCTCGCGGAACGAGCCCGTGAGCAGGTTGGTGACGGGGCTCTGGACATGACCGTCGGTGACCTGCGAGGCATAGAGGTACAGGTCTGGATAGCCGCCATCGAGGATCTCGGCCAGGGGGGCCGTACGCACGACCCCCGCCTCCAGGTCGATCACGTCGATGTTGCGCTGGGAATAATGCACGATCTCCCGGCCCACCTGGGGTCGAAGCTGCGGGTGGCTCAGGGCGATCATGCGCGGATAGTCCTCCACGCGATCGACGGCCCGGGTTCCCAGGCCAAACACCAGGCGCACCATACCCTGCTCGGCATCGATGCGATCGGACCAGGCGTACAGGTTGCGGGAAAAGGCGACCCCGGCCAGGGGTGGGAAATAGAGGTCATGATGGGGCCGGCCCGACACCCGCTGCACCAGGATGGCCATACGCTCATCCGCCTCGAGGAGCCCCTGCCGGCGACGATACGCCAGGGCGTCGGGGCTGAGGGCGCTGGCATACACCTGCTTGATGGCCCGCGTCAGCTCCTCCAGGCGCGTCTCCAGATCGCCCTGGTTGGCGCAGAACTCGCTGCGATACTTGCCCGCAAAGGCGTGGCCAAAGCCATCCTCAAAGAGGCTGCTGGAGCGCACAATGATCGGCGTCTCGCCATAGTGGGCCAGCATCTCGCGAAAGCGCGCCAGGATCGCCTCGGGAAAGCGGCCCTCCATAAAGCGGGCCTCCAGCTCGGCAAACTCGTCGCGCGAGAGGGGCGTGGACGACTCGAGTACCTGCCGCTGGGTCTCTAACCGGCGCCGAAAGAGCCCGTTGGTCACCAGGTAGGTAAAGAACACGTCCGAGCCGACATAGAAAGAATCGTGATCCTCCAGGATATCGCCAAAATCGATCCCGTCCTCGCCATCCGACGGCCCCGACTCCTCGAGCAGGATGCGGCGCGCCAGCACGACGCCCCCGGCCTTGCCGCCGATGCGCCCCGAGCCGATCAACCGCTGGCGGATCGTCAGCAGGTCATCGACGGTCAGGTATCGATCGGCCAGGGGGGCGAGATTCTCGTCGTCACCCATCAACATGCGCCGCAGCTCGATCTTGAGCGCCTCGACCTCCGAGCTGTCGCGAACGTCGGGGGTGGCCTGTTGGCGCCAGCGCAAGAGCTGGGCGTACACGCTGTCCCAGGGCGCAATGGACTGGGCCTCGACGCCGATCTGGAGCCCGCCCTCCTGGCGCTCGGTGGTGAATATCGGTGACCAGAGCTCGCTATCGATCCGCGTGGGGATAAACATCTGCGGCGTATAGCGCCCCACCACCTTGACGGGCTGTAGATAGGCCTGCCCATCCACATGGTACAGATCGATCAACACCTGGGCCGTATTGGCGATCTTGGCCACCGTGTCGTCGCTGTGCCTGCCGCGCATCAGGGCAAAATAGGCGATGGTATCCAGCTCATAGAGATAGGGGCAGGTGACCTGGAAAAAGTTGGCCAGCAGCTCGTCGGTGGCCCAGGGTTGCACCAGATCGGACAGGCTGTCGAACACATAGGCCACGCCGAGCCCCCGCGCCTCGATCAGCCGGTGCACCTGGGCGCTGAACACGTCAAAGCCCGAGCGGGGATCCACATCCACCCGCTCGACGTCGGGGTGCTCGTCGATGAGGGGCGGGTGCGGCGCAAAGCGGATATAGACGCAGGGCATGCCCTCGGCAAGAGACTGGGCCATGAACGCCCGCGAGAACCGGGCATAGTCGTCCAGTTGGTCCACCTGCCAGACCACATTGTCGCCCAGGCGCAACCCCTGGATGATGGCGTCCAGGCGGGCCTCGCCGCTGCTCTTTTGCGTTTGATCCATGAGTGTTTGCCTCTGCGCTGGCTGCTGGCTACGACGGGACAGAACGGTTCGCACTCTGTGCACATAGGTATACAGCGAGATGGCGTCCGGTGGCAACTTGCGAGGTTAGGCGACCCGCTGCCGACCCATTGACATTGCCTGCCCTGCGGATAGAATGGCTCCACCAGCCTCTTGGAGGAGTAAGTCCGTTGCTGTGGGTGGTTTGGGACGCATGGCGAAAGGAGCGGGATCGATGACGAGCACCGCTGAAC
>SKRJ01000322.1 GCA_007118555.1 Anaerolineae bacterium
GCGACAGGCGCCCTGCTATGGCGACTGCGCCATGACCGTTCTGCCCAGGGGACATGCCACCGGGGCGCTGGCCACGACGCGGCTGCGCGAGCACGTCCTCGCGGCGGCGGGGCTGTAGGCCGAGGCAACGTAGCGACGGGCATGGCCGGGCCCCCGTTGGCGCCTCGGCCATCCTGTGCTACTATGTCTCCCATTGCACGTCACCAGGAGGCGAGTCGCGTGGAACGAACCTACATCGCACAGATTCCCGAGGCCGTCGACCAGACTGTCCGCATACAGGGCATGGTACAGGTGGTGCGCGACCAAAAGGCGGTGCAGTTCGTCATCGTGCGCGATCGCACCGGGCTGGTGCAGGTGGTCGTCCCACGCAACCCGGACAACGAGGCACTGAACGCCCTGGTCTCGGAGCTCACCCGCGAGTCCGCGGTAACGGTGGTGGGCCAGGTGGCCGCCAACGCGCGCGTGCGCCTGGGCGGCGTCGAGATCCACGCCCACGAGATGATCGTCGAGTCGCTGGCCGAGCCCGAGCTGCCCATCGACATCGGCGGGCGCACCGACACGACGGCCGCCAAGCGGCTCGATTGGCGTTTTCTCGACATGCGGCAGCCCCGCTACCAGCTCTTGTTCGACGTACAGACCACCGCCGAGCACGCCATGCGCTCGTTCTGGGTGTCCGAGGGATTCGTCGAGATCCACTCGCCCAAGCTGATGGGCAGCCCCAGCGAGTCGGGCGCCGAGCTCTTTTCCCTGGACTATTTTGGGCAGACGGCCTATCTGGCCCAATCGCCCCAGTTCTACAAGCAGATGGCCATAGCCGCGGGGCTGGAGCGCGTGTTCGAGATCGGGCCCGTCTTTCGCGCCGATCCGTCGCAGACCACGCGCCACGCCGCCGAGTTCACCAGCGTGGATATCGAGATGGGCTGGATCACGTCTCACGAGGATGTAATGGCGCTGGAAGAGCGCTGGCTCCAGTATGTGCTGGACCGCGTGCAGGCTGCCCACGGCGATGCCATCGCCGAGCAGTACGGCGTCAGCATTGACGTGCCCACGCTGCCCTTTCCCCGCGTCACCATGGCCCAGGCCCAGGGCCTCTTGCGCGAGGCGGGCTATACCCCGCCGGCGGACAGCCGTTCCGACGACCTGGACCCCGGCGGCGAGCGGGTGGTGTCCGAGGCGATCCGCCGCGAGTACAAACATGCCTTTTGCTTTGTCACCGACTATCCCGTTTCGGTGCGTCCCTTTTACCACATGCGCCACCCCGACGACCCCACCCTCACCCGCAGCTTTGACCTGCTCTGGAAGGGCGTCGAGATCACTACGGGCGCCCAACGCGAGCACCGCTACGAGATTCTGCGGGCCCAGGCCATCGAAAAAGGCCTCACGCCCGAGTCGCTCCAGTTCTACCTCGACTTTTTCCGGTACGGATGCCCTCCCCACGGCGGCCTGGGGTTTGGCCTGGGGCGCATGCTGATGATCCTTTTGGAGCAGCCCAGCCTGCGCGAGGTCACCTTCCTGCATCGCAGCCTGAACCGCCTCATGCCCTGAGAGACGGCTGCCCCTACGCGACGCTTTCGAACGCCGAGCGCAAATCTGCATCCAGGTTTGCGCTTTTTTCGCTGCGCCTGGATGCGCATTGCCTTGTCGCACCCCTCAGCTTGCGCTACACTGGCTGTGTTTGCCAGGGGGTACACCAAGGGGCGTGATGGTTGCGCCCCGCCAAGAGATCATAGGGAGGCAGAGATGAAAGAGAATGTGGTCGTTGCACAGCTTTACACCGTACGCGAGTACTGTCAGGATTTGGAGGGCGTCAAGGAGAGCCTGGCCAAGGTCGCCGAGATCGGCTATACGGCGGTACAGGTGTCGGGGTTTGGCGATGTCTCGCCCCAAGATGTGGCGGACATCTGCAAGGAGAATGGCCTGACCATCGCGTCCAGCCACATGAGCTGGGAGCGGTTCCTCACCGATCTGGACGGCATCATCGAGGAGCACCAGCTCTGGGACTGCAAGCACCCCGCCATTGGCGGCATCTTTCGCGGGTACGAGGGCGCCGAGGGTGTGAACCAGTTCCTGTCCGAGCTGGCGCCCGTGGCCGAGCGTCTGGCCGAGGTGGGCATGGACTTTTCGTACCACAACCACAACCACGAGTTTGCCAAGTGGGACGGCAAGACCTGGTTCGAGATGCTGGTGGAGCAGAGCGACCCCGCCCATCTCAAGCTCGAGATCGACACCTACTGGGTGCAGGCCGGCGGCGCCGACCCGGCCTACTGGATCCGCCGCTGCGCCGGCCGCCAGCCGCTGCTGCACCTCAAGGACATGATCGTGACGCCCCAGCGCGAGCAGCGCTTTGCCGAGATCGGCGAGGGCAACCTGAACTGGGGCGCCATCCTGGAGGCCGCCGAAGAGGCCGGCGTCGAGTGGTACTGTGTCGAGCAGGATCAGTCGTACGAGCGGGACCCCTTTGACTCGCTGGCCATCAGCTACCGCAATCTCAACGAGATGGGGCTCAGCTAGCCAGCATAACACCGTAGGCATCATCAGAGAAGGAGCACAATGAAGATCACCAACGTCCGCTTTGTCCAGGTCGAGGGAATGTGGGACTATCAGGGCCCCCTGCAGGAAGAGCGCCTGGTGCGCCCCGTGGACATCTATCCCGAGTTTCGCGCCATGGGCGCCTCGTGGCATACCCGCGGGGGCCCCGCCGAGGGACCGCCCTACAAGCTCACGCAGATATTCCTGTTCATCGATACCGACGAGGGCGTCAGCGGGATGTGGGGCCCGGTGGAAGAGAACTTGTGCCGCATGATCGCCCGGCTGGGCAAGGGCATCCTGATCGGCGAGGACCCCCACGCCATCGAGCGCATCTGGGACAAGATGTACCGCCAGGCGATCCATGGCCGCAAGGGCGAGACCATGATGGCCATCAGCGCCGTCGACCTGGCCCTCTGGGATCTCAAGGGCAAGCTGCTGGGCGCTCCCGTCTACCAGCTCCTGGGCGGACCCTCCCGCGACCGCATCCGCGCCTATGCCTCGATGCTGGGGCACTCGATCGAGCCCGACAAGGTGCGCGAAC
>SKRJ01000410.1 GCA_007118555.1 Anaerolineae bacterium
GCGTCGCTGGTTGCCAGCGTATCCTCGACCTGACCCGCGACCTCACCGAGCGCGACCTGGTGTTTACCGTGATCGGCAACGGCGTCTCGTCGCTGCTGACGCTGCCGGTGCCCGGCGTCAGCCTGGAGGATGTGCGCGAGACCACCCGCATGCTGCAGATCGAGCGGGGAACCCCCACCAACGAGCTGAACCCGGTGCGCAACCACTTGGACCAGCTCAAGGGCGGCCGCATCGCCCGGCATATCCACCCCGCCCGTGCCATCCACATCCTCACCGGCAGCGCCCTGAACTATGCCGCCGTCATGGACCGCAACGTCTGGCTGCACACCATGCCCGAACGTTCGACCTTTGCCGAGGCCGTGGCGATGCTGAAAAAGTGGGAGGCCTGGGAGGCCGTGTCCCCCGCGGTGCGCGACCATCTGCAGGCGGCCGACCCGGCGCTGGCGACGGTCAAGCGCGACGAGTACGAGCAGTATCGCTTTCGCGTGTTCGAGGTAATGCCGCAGCATTTGGCGATGCTACCGACGGCCCGTCGCGTCGCCGAGGAACTGGGTTTTGCGGCCCACGTCCTCTATCGCTACTCGCACATGGAGGCGTCGACCGCGGCCACCATGGCTGGCAGTATCGCGCTGAACATCGAAGAGTACGGCGAGCCGTTCGAGCCGCCCTGCGTGCTGTTGGGCGGGCACGAGCTATTGGTCACCGTGGGCCAGGGCAATGGCATGGGCGGCCGCAATCAGGAGTGGGCCCTGGCGGCGGCGCGGCGCATTGCCGAGAGCCCGAACATCGTCATGGGCTCGGTGGACTCGGACGGCAACGACGGGCCGGGCCACCAGTTCGGCGGCGATCCCTCGGTGCCGGTGCTCGCGGGTGGCATCGTCGATGGCGAGACCTGGGCCCAGGCGCATCAGGCCGGGTTCGACGCCGATGCCGAGCTGCGGCGGCACAACACCTCGCCGGTGCTCTGGGCCATAGACAGCGGCGTCCAGACCACCTATAGTATCAGTATCAACGACCTGACCGTCATCATGGTGCTGGGGCGCTCTGCACCGAGGCAGCATCCATAGACGCGCTCCTTCGCCACCAGTCAACAGGAGGGTATCGCCATGCTAGTACTGGGTATCGTAGGGAGCCCGCGCAAAGAGGGGCGTACCAGCGCCCTGATCGACGCCGCCCTGCAGGGGGCGGCCGACGCAGGCGCCGACGTGCAGAAACTCTACCTGATCGAGCATGACATCAAGCCGTTTGCCAGCCAGGGCGGGGCCGCCGAGGGCGTGCGCTTTTTGCCCACGACGCTGTGCGATGTCTGTGAGGCGGCCGATGCCCTGGTGCTCGGGGCCCCGGTCTATTTCGGCGACATCAACGGGTTGAGCAAGGATTTCATGGACAGCGTCCGCATCCGCAACGAGAACGGCAAGCCCGCGGTGGGCATCGCCGTGGCCGGTGGGTCGGGCAAGGGGCTGCTCAGCGGCGTGCAGAGCATCTATCACTGGTTCTACCACCGGCAGATGCGGGCCATCGATCCCACGCCGGTGACGCGGTTCAACGAAGAGAAGGTACTGGCCGCCCTGCCCGCCAGCGGCGCGCGTCTGGTCGAGATGGCCAAGGATCCCCAGCCGTTCCCCGGCGCGGGCCGCGAGGATCGCTGGTCCGAGATCGTGGCCTACTATGCCGGCATCCCCTACCTGGACAAGGGCCCCGTGGACGAGTTTCTCATGCTGGCCGAGCAGTTGATCGCCATCTCCGAGGGGCATGCCGCCTTGGAGGAGGCCCGGGCCGCCTATGCGCAGGCGCTGGACCTGGCGCAGCAGGGCGATCTGGCCAACGCCGGGCGTCAGGCTGTGCGCGCGTACGACCTGCTGCTGCACTAGCGGCGTATCGACCACATAAGAAGCGACTCGGAGGGCCAGGCGCCTTCCGAGTCGCTCTGTGTATCAGCGTGCGCGATCAGACGAACAGCGGCGCCGCCTCGTGGCGCTCCATGAGGGCCTGCATCTCCTCGTCATCCGGGCGCCGTACGAACCGGTTTGCCGCATCCAAGATCTTGGCCAGCAGGCCCACGTCGCTGGAGGTGTTGAGGAACACGCCCGGGCGGCCCAACACCCAGCTCACGGCCAGATCGATATCGTCCTGCTCCATAAAGGGCTCGTACCAGGTCGAGGTATAGTGCTCCTGCCCCTCGGACCAGGGGCGTTTGGTCAGCGACTTGATGGTCTGCACGGCCACGTTGCGCTCTTTGCACATCTCCATCAGAGCCTCGAAATCCTCGGCGTACTTTTCGTTCTGCATCATGACATAGTTGTAGGGCAAGAGCACCGAGTCAAAGTCGAAACGCTCCAGGCTGCGCTTGTGCATGGCGGCCACCTCTACGCCGTGGCCCGTCACGCCAATAAAGCGGACGAGGCCCTCTTCCCGCGCCTCGATGGCGGCCTTGAGGGCGCCGTCGTCGCCCATGGCGGTCTCCCACTCTTGCTCGTCCACCAGATTGTGAAGCTGGATCAGGTCCACACTGTCGACCCGCATGCGCTCCAACGATTTGCGGATCTGATCGTGGGCGGCCTGGTAGGTGCGCTCGCCTGTCTTGGTGGCCAGGAAAAAGTGCCGGCGATGCTCGGCCATCCAGGGACCGATGCGCAGCTCGGCGTCGCCATAGCTGGCGGCCGTGTCAATGTGGTTGATGCCATAGGCCAGCAGCAGAGTGCAGGCCTCGTCGGCGACATCCTGCGATACATTGCCCAACGCGGCCGCGCCAAAGATCGTGCGGGTGCTCAGGTGGCCCGTTCTGCCAAAGGGGGCCAAAGGAATCGGGGACATAATGCATACTCCCTTCTCGAGGGCTCCGTAAGTAGGGGCCTCCCGGGTGATCTGTAACACTACCGATTACATGATACGCTAAAGGGAGGGCGTGCGTCAAGGATCACACGGCAGGATGCGTCACGCTAGCGCTGCGCCAGGTACGCCTCCAGCCGGTCCAGGCCCTCGGCGATGCGCTCGATGCCGGTGGCATAGGAAAACCGCATAAAGCCCTCGCCGTTGGCGCCAAAGTCAATGCCCGGCGTGAC
>SKRJ01000043.1 GCA_007118555.1 Anaerolineae bacterium
AACACCCTCGAGGTCGTCCACACCGTTCTCCACGCCGGCGGCAAGTTCGGCGGCGGGGGCTACAAGGTGGCCAGCGGTCTGCATGGCGTGGGCGTCTCTGCCGTGAACGCTCTCTCGGCCTGGCTCGAGGTCGAGGTGCACTATGATGGACGCATTTACACCCAACGCTATGAGAAGGGCGTGCCGGTGACCGAGGGGGAGGAGCAGGGCAAAACCAAGCAGCACGGCACGCGCACCCGATTCATGCCCGATCCCGAGATCATCCATACGCTGGACTATCGCTTTCGGACACTGGCCCAGCGCTTTCGTGAGATGGCGTTCCTCACTCGAGGGCTCACGCTGCACTTTTACGACGAGCGCGAGGACCGGGAGACCACGTTCCACTTTGAAGGCGGCGTCAAGGCGTTCATTCACTATCTGAATCGCCACCGCAAGCGTCTGCACGACGTCTTTTATGTCGAGAAGGAGATCGAGGGCACCCTGGTCGAGATCGCGCTGCAATACACCGACGGATACGCCGAATCGGTGTTCCCCTTTGCCAACAACATTCACACGGTGGATGGCGGCACGCACCTGACGGGCTTTCGGAGCGCCCTGACCCGGGCCCTCAACGAGTACGCCCGCAACAGCAACCTGCTCAAGGACAAGGAGGGCAACTTTGCCGGCGACGATGTGCGCGAGGGGCTCACGGCCATCGTCAGCGTCAAGCTCTCGGATCCGCAGTTCGAGAGCCAGACCAAGGGCAAGCTCGGGAACGCCGAGGTACAGGGTCACGTGGCCAGCGCCTTTTATGAGGCCTTTGGCCAGTGGCTGAGCAAGAACGGGGCGGCCCGCACCATCGTGCAAAAGGCGGCCACGGCTCGTCGTGCCCGTGTGGCGGCGCGGCAGGCCCGCGAGCTCGTGCTGCGCAAGACGGCCCTCGAGTCCAGCGCCCTGCCGGGCAAGCTGGCCGATTGCTCCGAGCGGAACCCGGATCGCACCGAGGTCTTTATCGTCGAGGGTGATTCGGCCGGCGGCTCGGCCAAGCAGGGACGCGACCGGCGCTTTCAGGCCGTGCTGCCCCTGCGCGGCAAGATCCTCAACGTCGAGAAGAGCCGCATCGATAGCGCCCTGAACAGCAACGAGATCAAGGCCCTGATTCAGGCGTTGGGCTGTGGCGTGGGCAACCAGTTCGACCTGAGCAACCTGCGCTATGGCAAGGTGGTGATCATGACCGACGCCGATGTGGACGGCGCCCACATCATCACCCTGCTCCTGACCTTTTTCTTCCGCTACATGGATGAACTGATCACCAGCGGCCACCTCTTCCTGGCGGTGCCGCCGCTCTATCGCGTCACAATCGGCAAAAAGGCCGAATATGCCTACTCTGAAGAGGAAAAGGACGACCTGGTGGCCAAGAATGGCCGCCTGGAGTTGCAGCGTTACAAGGGCCTGGGCGAGATGAACCCGGATCAGCTCTGGGAGACGACCATGGACCCGGCGCGGCGCCAGATGGTACAGGTCACCATCGATGATGCTGCCGCCGCCGACCGCGTCTTTGACATGCTCATGGGCTCGGACGTACCCCCACGACGCAAGTTCATCCAGACCCACGCCCGCGAGGTCGAGAACCTGGACGTCTGACGCCACGGCGCATCCGGCGGCTCGTGCCGGATGCGCCACTCTACCTTCTCACCATTTCCCTCGGCGTTTTCTGGCTGGGCGCCCATGCACTATAATGACGCTGATGCCGCACAGCAAAGGAGTGCTATGGAATACGAGGCCATCATCGGCGTAGAAGTTCACGCCCAGATCCTGACCAAGAGCAAGATGTTCTGCCGCTGCTCGGCCGAGGTCGCCCAAGCGGCCCCCAACACCCACACCTGCCCCATCTGCCTGGGCATGCCGGGCACGTTGCCCGTGATCAACCAGGCGGCGGTCGAGGCCACCGTCCTCACGGGCATGGCCCTCAATTGCGAGATCCCGCCCTTTAGCAAGTTCGACCGCAAGAACTATCACTATCCCGACCTGCCCAAGGGCTACCAGGTCTCACAGTACGACTATCCCCTCACCAAGAACGGCTATCTGGATGTGCAGGTCAATGGCGAGACACGCCGGCTGCGCATTCGCCGCGTCCACCTGGAGGAGGATACGGCCCGGTTGGTGCACGACGGCGAAAGCAGCCTGATCGATTTCAACCGCAGCAGCCTCCCGCTGATGGAGATCGTCAGCGAGGCCGATATGCGCTCGGCCGAGGACACCTATGCCTACCTGGTCAAGCTGCGCCAGATCCTGCGCTATCTGGGTGTGTCAACGGGGAACATGGAAGAGGGCGCCATGCGCTGCGAGGCCAACATCTCGGTGCGGCCCGTCGGTATGGAAGAGCTCGGCACCAAGGTCGAGGTCAAGAACCTCAACTCGTTCCGTTCGGTGCGGCTCGCCATCGCTTACGAGATCGAGCGCCAGGTTCGGGTGCTCGAGGAGGGCGGCGAGATCCAGCAGGTGACCATGGGCTGGGACGAAGAGCGGCTCTGCACCGTGTTCCAGCGCTCCAAGGAGCTGGCCGAGGATTACCGCTACTTTCCCGAGCCAGACCTGCCGCCCCTCGAGCTCGATGACGCCCTGCGCGAGTCGATCGCGGAGCGCCTGCCCGAGCTCCCCGATGCCAAGCGCGAGCGTTGCGTCATGGTGTACGGTATCCGCAGCGAGGATGCCCGCCTGCTGTGCGAGGATCGCGCCACCGCCGAGTTCTTTGAGCGGGCCGTCGAGGCGGCGCCAGAGAGCGTCACCCCGCAGATCGTGGCCAACTGGATGGTGGGCGAGGTCTTTCGCCTGCTGAGCGACAGCGGTCAGGCGATCCACCAGATCAAGATGCAGCCCGAGGATCTGGCTGCCCTGTTAAAGCTGCTCGATGAGGGCACGATCAACGCCACGGTAGCCAAAGAGGTGCTCGAGGAGATGTTCACCAGCGGTGAGGCGCTCGATGCCATCGTCGAGCGGCGTGGCCTGCGGCAGATCAGCGATCAGGCAGCGCTGGCCGAGGCGGTGCGTACCGCGCTGGACGACAATCCGGGGCCCGTGG
>SKRJ01000111.1 GCA_007118555.1 Anaerolineae bacterium
CCTCGTGCGCGTGGTCTCGATCCCCGAGTTTGATCATTCGGCCTGCGGCGGCACCCATCCGCGCACCAGCGGCGAGGTGGGGCTGATCCATATCGAGCGCTGGGAACGACACCAGGGGCAGGCGCGGGTCACGTTTCTGTGCGGCCTGCGCGCCGTGCGGGATTACCGTCACAAGAGTCGCCTCGGCCGCGAACTGGCCGCCCGTTTTAGCGTGGCGCTGGACGAGCTCCCTGCCGCCCTGGAACGGCTGGATACGGCGGCCGACGAGGCGCGCCGTGACGTCGCCCGCCTGCGCACCCGACTGCTGGAACTCCTGGCGACCTCGTTGGGCGACAAGGCCGATCAAGTTGGCAATCGACGCATCGTGTGCCATTATCTGGAGGACGTGGATGCGGCTGGCATGCGCCAGATCGCACAACAGCTCATCCAGGCTCCTGGCACGGTCGTGGCTTTGGGCGTCAGCACACCCAGCCCCCAGTTCTGCATGGCCCGCGCCGACGATGTCGAGCTGGACATGGCGGCTCTGGCCGCCGAGCTGGCCGGCCCCTATGGCGGGCGGGGCGGGGGACGGCCCCACATGGCCCAGGGTGGCGGCCTCTCGCAGGACGACCTGTGGGCCATGTTGAACGATGCCAGAGCGCGACTCGTGTCCTAGCATGCACATAGCCCAGTAAAGAGGGAACACAGCGCTATGAATGAGATTGCCGAGGGCGTATACATCGAGCAATGTACGGATAGGACGAATTGCGGGCTGATCCTGACTGGCAGGGGGCCTGTGCTCGTGGATACACCCATGCTGCCCTCCCATGGGCGCCAGTGGCAGGCCGAGATGCAGTCTATCGGCTTGGTCGAGCCCTATGCCATCGTAAACACCGATTATCATCTCGAGCATTATATGGGCAACACCCTTTTTATGCCGGTGCGCGTCATCGGCCATGAAGAGTCAGAGAGGCCGCTGAGCCGCTATGACGAGTCGGTGCTGGAGGAGATCGCAGAACGCTATCGTGACGAGGATGCCTCCCTTGCCAGCGAGATCATGGGCATTCGCTTTGAGCGGCCCGAGGTCTCGGTGGGCGACCGGCTCACGCTGCACCTGGGCGGCCGTGAGGTGCAGGTGCTCTATCTGGAGGGCCACACGCCCGCCTCGCTGGGCGTCTACCTGCCCAACGAGCGCATCCTCTTTGCCGGGGACAATATCACCAACAACGAGCACCCGGCCGCTTACCAGGCCAACTCGCTCGCCTGGCTCGAGACGCTGCAGCGCATCAAAGAGATGGACATCGACCTGATCATTCCCGGCGTGGGCGAGCCCTGCGGCAAAGAGGTGATCGACCCGCTGTACGAGTATCTGGCCGAGATGCGCCGCCGCATCCTGGAGCTGTTCCAGCAGGGCGCCAGCCGCCGCGAGTGCGTGGAAAAAGTCGGCATGCTGGATTACTTTCCGGTGCCCAAGGGCCAGGAGAGCGAGGTCAAGCTGCGACGTCGCCACAGTGTGGAACGCCTCTATACCGAGATCCGCATCGCCCTGCGCCGCAGACGTTAGTACTGCGCCGCAGACGCTAGTACTGCGCCGCAAACGTTAGTACTGCGCCGCAGACGCTAGTTCTTTGCCGAAATTCGGGCGGGATATGAGAGAACCAGACGTGTACGAGCTATTGCCATCCGGCAGACGTGTGCTCCGCGACTATTATCTGGCCTCCTCCATAGAAGAGGCCATTGCCTACCTGTCCGCCCATCCGGGCGAGGCGCAGGTGATTGGCGGCGGCACCAAGATGATGCCCCTGTTGCAGCGGCACCAGGCCCTGGCCACGCGGGTCGTCGACGTCTCACGCATCAGCGCCCTAAAGCGCGTGCGTGTTCAGGAGGATCACCTGGTGATCGGTGGGGCGGTCACCTATGGCAAGATGCTGGGCAACGAGCTGATCGCCACTCATATGCCGGTGCTGCAGGATATTGCGCGCCTGATCAGCAGGTCGCCGCTGCGCCGCGAGGCCACCCTGGCGGGCAGCATTGTGCACGCCCGTGGCAACAGCGAGGGCGCCATCGCCCTCATTGCCCTTGAGGCAGAGGCAGAGATTGCCAATCTGACCGGCGCCCAGTGGATGCCGGTACGGGCGCTCTTTGTGCGGCCCGGGGTTTCGCGGGTAAACAGCTCGGCCGAGATCGTCACAGCCATTCGCATCCCTCTGCTCGACGCGCGTCAGGGGGCCGCCATGGCCCGTCTCAAGCCCAAAAAGGGCACCTGCTACTCGCCCCTCATTGCCACGGTAGCCCTGGGTCTGGCGGACGACGACATGCTCCACTGGCTCACTATGGCCGTGGGCGCCCCGACCCATGTCCCGCGCGCCTGGAGTCTTCGCGAACTGACCAATGGGCATGGCGGAAGCGATGCGGCTGTGCGCGAATCCGTCGTAGAGACAGTCAGCAATCATCTGCGCAATGGCGCATCGGACGACGCATTACCCGGGCCCGCCGAGATCAGCGCCACCGTCCTCAAAGCATACGAACGGGCGATGAGGCGCGCTCGAAAAGGATCGGCGGCGCACAACAGCCCGGCCCCGTAGGGCCGTGCCCCATGGTAACCGGCGGCGTCTATCTCCACATTCCCTTTTGCGAGAAAAAGTGCATCTACTGTGACTTTTGCTCCTACGCAGGCTTGGAGGCGCTGCACGGCCCCTATGTGGACGCGCTCCTGCAGCAGATCGAGCAGGCGGGCGCCCAAGCAAGCCCCGTGACCTATGACACCCTTTTTGTGGGCGGGGGCACCCCCACCGTACTGGCCCCGGAGCAACTGACGGCCCTCATCGCGGCCTGCCGCACCGGACTGGGGTTGCCCGAGGGCGCCGAGGCCACCGTAGAAGCCAACCCGGGCACGGTAACCCGGGCCTCGCTGGACGCGTTGCGACGGGCAGGATACAACCGGCTGAGCCTCGGCGTGCAGAGCCTGCAGGATGATGAGCTGACGCTCCTGGGACGCATCCACGACGCCCGGCAGGCGCAAGAGGCGGTTGCCGCCGCCAGGGCGGTCGGCCTGGCGAACGTGAGCCTGGACCTCATGTA
>SKRJ01000060.1 GCA_007118555.1 Anaerolineae bacterium
ATGACAGGCAGGGTCATCTTGCGCGTGGCCAGATCACTGGCGGCCGACTTGCCGGTGATGGCGGGGTCGCCCCAGATGCCCAGCAGGTCGTCGGTCAACTGGAACGCTAGCCCCAGATGGCGTCCAAAGCGGCCCAGCGCTCTGGCCGTGGCCGCATCCGCATCGCCGAGCAGGGCGCCGATACGGGTGGATGCCGCAACCAGCGCCGCCGTCTTGCCGGCGATCATCTCGCCATAGGCCTGCTGGGTGACGTCCAGCCGCCCCTCAAAGGAGATGTCCAGGTGCTGGCCGTGACAGAGGGCCAGGCAGGTCTCGTCGAACTGCTGGGCCACCCTCAGGATGGATCGCTCGCGATAGCCATAGTCGCGCAGCCGATAGAGGGCCAGACGCGCCAGGGTCCACATGGCGTCACCGGTGTTGATGCCCTGGGCCAGTCCCCACAGCTTCCACACCGTCGAGCGATTGTGGCGCAGGGCGCTATTGTCCTCGATATCGTCGTGAATGAGCGAAAAGTTGTGCACCAGCTCGATGGCGGCTGCGGCGGGGATCGCTCGCTCCCAGATGCCGCCCACCGCCTCGCAGGCCAGCAGGCAGAGCAGCGGCCGCAGGCGTTTGCCCCGTACGCCCTCGAGGGGGGCGCCGTCGGCATCGGCCCAGCCCAGGTGGTAGCGCATCATGTCGTACAGCGGCGCGTGGACCGGAGCGGGGGCGCGGACGATCTCTTGCAGCTCGGCCTCGATGGCGTTGAGATAGGGCGCGTGATCAAGAGCCATCGGCGGCGCTCCTCGAGTAGATGCGCTCGGGCGCAAGGTCGTCGACGGTGCGAGCGCCGGTGCAGAACATGGCGATGGCCAACTGTCGCAAGATGACCTCCAGCGATTGTAGCAACGCTTCCTCCGAGTCCAGGGCTGCCAGCAGCAGGGGCCGGGCCATGCCCACCAGGCTGGCGCCCAGGGCCAGGCACTTGGCAACGTCTACGCCCGACCCGATGCCGCCGCTGGCGATGAGGGGCAGGTCGGGGCAGGCGTCGCGGACCTGCACCAGGGACTGGGCCGTCGGCAGGCCCCAATCGTCAAAGGCGCTGGCGATCTCGCGCTCCCGCTCCGACGCCAGGCGATAGCCCTCGACGCGGCTCCAGGAGGTGCCGCCGCTACCGGCTACGTCGATGGCTGCGACGCCAGCGTCCTGCAGGCGGCGGGCCGTCGCGCCGGTGATGCCCCAGCCCACCTCCTTGACGATCACAGGATACTCCATCCGGCGGCACAGGGCCTCGATCCTGGCCAGGAGCCCCGAGAAATCGGTGTCGCCGCCGGGCTGGATCACCTCCTGCAGGGCGTTCAGGTGCAGGACCAGGGCATTGGCGCCGACCGCCTCGACGGCGCGCCGGCAATCGTCGACGCTCATGCCATAGTTGAGCTGCACGGCGCCCAGATTGGCGAACAGGAGCACATCGGGGGCCAAGTCGCGCACCTGAAAGCTGGCCATCTGCGAGGGATCGTCCAGCGCCACCCGCTGCGAGCCCAGCCCCATGGCGAGGCCCAGCGTCTGGGCGGCCCGGGCCAGCCGCCGGTTCAGGTCCGCGGCGCGGGATGTACCGCCGGTCATGGCGGAAATCAGCAGGGGCGCGCCCAGCGCATGCCATAGGAAACTCGTATCGAGAGAGACATCGGCGAGGGCCATCTCGGGCAGGGCGCACGGCACCAGGGCATAGCGCTCCAGTCCCGTGGTGTGGCGCGAGCGCACATCCCGGGTGGCCGCGATCTCCAGATGCTCCTCCTTGCGATCACTCACGCAAGCACCTCTTGTTCCTTTTTGTGACGTTGCTTCCAGTGTAGTCCTGGCCCGACTGCCTGTCAATAGGCCGTCTGCGACCCAAACCGCACACGGCGTAACGAACGTTGCCTGGGCGGCAATGGTGGACACAGGATCTTGGCTGACGAGACTCAGCCCCGGGCCGCGGCCCTAGACGCGACCACCGCGGCACCCAACCCGGCCACCACGATCAGGCCGCACAGGATGGCGACATCCCCGACGATATCGCCCCAGCCCGCGCCAAACAGGCTGATCTCGACGATGGGGCCCAACATATAGTAGGTGGGAAAGAGACGCGCCACCCATTGGGGCAGCTCGGGAAAGAGGTAAAAGATGGCGGGCGCATAGAGCAGTATGCCGATGGCCTTGACGACGGTGAACAGGGTGCTGATATCGTGCACCAGGGTGCCCAGGATGACGCCACCCTCGGCGGCCAGCAGGGCGCTCAGCGCCACCAACCCCATCATCAGCCAGGGGTGCGCGCCAAAGGCCTGGTTCAAAGCCAGGATCACGATGCCCATGACGGTGGTGATCAGCATCCCGACCGCTGCCTTGCTGATCAGGACATCGCCCAAGGTGACGGGGGTGATGGTCAACGCCCCCAGCGTGCGCCCCTGCTTTTCCTGGACCAGTGACGTGGCGGGCACCATGGTTCCACCGATGATGATGGTCATGATCACCACGAGGGGAAAGAGCCGCTCGGCCCACGGGACCGCCTCGCCCTCGCCCAGCAGCGTGGTCTCGACCATGACGGGTATCTCGCGCCCGGCCAGGTCCATCATCTGGCGCAACAGGGCGGTGGCCAGCGTGGTTCGGTCCCGGATGAGGCTTTCGCCCCAGACATAGGCATCGACCGCCACCGGGTGACCGGCGGCCATGGCCTCATCCATCCCGTCCGGCAGCACGATGCCCATGTCGAGGGCGCCTGCCTCCACATCGCGCACGAGCAGCGCGGCATCGTCATAGGTGCGCACGGACAGATAGTCGACGTCGGCCAATGCCCCCGGCAACGCCGAGGCACCGAGGTCCACGACGCCCAGGCGCGGCGCGTCGGCGAACAGGGTGCCCAGCAGCAGCGAGATCACCAGGCTGGCCACCAGTGGGATCACGATGGCAAAGACGATGATCACGCTGCGAGAAGTATGCAAGAGGTCCTTGGTCAGCAACGCCAGTATGCGCCTTGCTCTCATGCGAACCTCCGCCTGAGGACGGCCACCCCCGTCCCGACAAGGACGATGTTGAATCCCAGCAGGATCAGTAGCGGCTGCCAGACCTGAGCCCAACCGGCCCCCAGATTGGCCGCCTGATGCACGACGACGGCGAGATAATGGGAGGGGATGAGCCGCACCCAGCCCGTGAACAGTCCGGGAAAGAGCACGCCCAGAGGGGGTATACTCAGAATGAGCAGCACAAGCGTGGCCAATCCTGTCACCGAGAGCATGTCGCGGGCCGAGGCTGCCAGCAGGAAACCGATGCCCGTGACGAGGATAGAGCCCAGCAGCAGCGCGGTGAGGATGATCAGCGGCTGTTGCCCCAGGGCGCCCATGGCCCACATCACCACGAGCGCCTGGCTCAAGGCCATGAGCACGCTGGTGAGGCCCTTGGCGACAAAGAGCTCGCCGATGCGCAGCGGTGTGGTGACCAGGGCGCGCAGCGTGCCGGTCACGATCTCTTCCGAGAGCAGCGTCGAGAGCCCAAACACCTCCATCATCAGGATGAGCACGGCGAACAGGGGGCGCATGCGGTCGCGCATGGGGAGCGGGTCCCCGGCCAGGTCCGGCCCCAGAGTCTCGGCGTGCACCTCGATCTCGAGCGGTACGCCGCTCAGCACCAGCGCCAGCCCCTCGACCAGCCCGACCAGCATGTCACGCATCTCGGGGGGCATATCGGCGCGCAGGTAGAGGCCTACCGTCGGGCGTTCCCCGGCCACGAGGGCTGCCTGCAGGTGCTGCGGCAGAACGAGCCCGGCCAAGACCTGCTCCTCCAGCACCGCCTCGCGCAAGGCGGCATCAGACCCTAGCAGGCGCAGGTCCAGCGCCTCTCCCTCTCCCTCTTCTGCCTCCAGTAGCGCCAGGAGCGCCTCGGTGCCGTTGCCCGGCGCGTACACGCCCAGCGACAGGGTCTCGTCGAGGGTGGGGGGCAGGGCGAAATAGATCCCGATAAAGGCGCCCAGGCTGAGGACGGTGATGAATGCAAAGAAACGGTTGCGAAAGAACAGCCGCAGGTCCTTGCCCATCAACACGCGTACCGCGTGCCAGCGCATCATGCCAGACCTCGCCCAGTGATCTGGATAAAGATATCCTCCAGGCTGGCCTCGCGGCTGTGGATCGTCACCACCTGCTCCTGGCTGAACAGCGACTGCAGGGCGCCCGGCGTCTCGGGTTCGTCCAGCACGATCTGGCGCGTCTCCAGGGCGCCGCTCTCCGTGGCCACCTGCGCCTCGACGAGACGGGTGCCATAGCGCTGCTTGAGGCTGTGTGGCGTATCCAGCGCCGCGATACGGCCCTGGTGGATGAACGCCACTCGGTCGCAGAGGCGCTCGGCCTCCAGCATGTCGTGGGTGGTGAGAAACACGGTAGCGCCCCGCTCGCGCTCCTCCAGCACCAGGTTGCGGATCGCCTCGGCGGACACGGGGTCCAGCCCCTCGGTGGGCTCGTCCAAAAAGAGGATGCGGGGCTGGTGCGCCAGAGCCCGGGCCACCATCAGGCGTTGCTTCATGCCCTTGGAGTAGGCGCCGACCCGGTCGCGCTCGCGCCCCGACAGCCCGACGCGGCGTAGCAGGGCGTCCACGTCGAGGTTCCGCACGTCATAGAGCTGGGCAAAGAGGGCCAGGTTCTCGGCGGCCGACATCTGCTCATAGAGATTGGTGACCTCAAAGCAGACGCCGATCTGGGCCTGTACGGCGCTGGTGTCTTGAGCGATATCCAACCCCAGCAGGAGGGCGCGGCCCTCATGGGGCCGGGACTGGCCCGTCAACATGCGCACGGTGGTGGTCTTGCCGGCGCCGTTGGGCCCCAAGAAACCGAGGATCTCGCCCTGCTTCACGTAAAAGCTGACATCGTCCACCGCCACGAGCTCGCCATAGCGATAGGTGAGGTTCTCGGCCACGATGGCATGTTCGGTCATGGCACCCCTTTTTCCGTCGCAGGCGACGGCACAGGCTCCCGCACGGTCTATCCTTGGGACACGGCGCGTCCTATGGCGCGGCCCAGTCCGGGTTCGGCTGCGGGATCTTGGCCTCGATGCTCTCGCGCCAGGCCACCAGCCGCGCGTGCAGCTCGGCGGTCAGCGCCGGCTCTTGCTCGGCCAGGTTGTGCGCCTCAGAGACGTCGTCCCGCACATTGTAGAGCTCCAGGCGGCCATCCTCAAAGAACTCGATCAGCTTGTGATCGCCCGAGCGCAGGGAGCAGCCCGGCGTGCCCCCCTGGTTGCCATAGTGGGGATAGTGCCAGTAGATGGTGTCTCGCGCCAGGCTGGGGGGCGGGGAGCCGTCCGCCTGCAGCAGGGGCACGAGGCTGACGCCGTCCACATGCTGCTCGGGGAGCAGGGGCAGGCCCGCCATCTCTAACAGCGTGGGGTAGAAATCGGTGCTGGTGACCGGCTCGGCGCACAGGGTCCCGGGCTGCGCGACGCCCGGCCAGCGTACCAGCAGCGGCTCGCGGGTGCCGCCCTCGTACATCCAGCCCTTGCCCTCGGCCAGGGGCGCGTTGCAGGTCGGTGAGCCCTCGGCGGTCGCCAGGCCGCCATTGTCCGAGAAAAAGAGCACGATGGTGTCCTCGGCGATGCCCGTGCGCTCGAGGGTATCCAGCAGGCGCCCGATGTTCTCGTCAAGATGCTCGACCATGGCGGCATAGACGGGGTCGGACTGGAACATGCGGCGCTGGACCCGCAGGTGGCGCTTGTGCTCGGTGGGGAACGGCTCCCCCTCGACCATCGGGTCGATCTGGTCCAGCCCCAGGCGCCTGGCCTTGGCCTCGTACTTGGCGATGGTGTCGGGCTTGGCCTCGATGGGGGTATGTACCGTGTAATACCAGAGGTTCAGGAAAAAAGGCTGCTCGCCGGCGCCCTCGATGAGCTCGATGGCCTGGTCGGTGAGATAATCCGTGAGGTACGTGCCGGGGGGGACGTCGGCATCCTGCAGAACGGGGATGCCCCAGGGGCTGAAATAGCCCTCGCGCCCGGGGGAGCCCGCCTCGCAGCCGCCGATATTGACGTCAAAGCCATAGTCGGTGGGGTACGCTCCCGGGCCGCCCAGGTGCCACTTGCCCACATGCCACGTGGCATAGCCGGCGGCGCCTAGGGCCTGGGCCAGGGTGTGCTCTCCCTCGGGTAGGTCCTTGCGATAGGGCACATCGATGAGCCGCCCTCGGGCGGGATGCGTCTGGCCGCCCCAATCGATCCAATCGGTGATGCCCACGGTGGCGGGGTACTTGCCGGTAACGATACTGGCGCGGGTGGGCGAGCAGACGGGGCAGGCGGCATAGGCGTCGGTAAAGCGCACGCCCTCGCTGGCCAGCCGATCGATGTGGGGCGTCTCGTAGAACGAGCTGCCGTAACAGCCCAGATCCCGCCAGCCCATGTCATCGATGAGAACCAAGATCAGGTTCGGTTGCCCCATGACGTACCCCCTCCCTGTGTGTTCTGGTGAACACAGCATACGCCAAGGGAGGGGGCGCGTCCAGCGGCAGAGCAGGATATGGAGATCCGAGCCCGCCGCCGGTCAGAGGCAGGGCTCTTGCAGGCAGCGTCGAGCTCTATCTCACTAGGTACGCTCTGACTTGCTATTCTCTCGTTTTTGTCTGTCCGTTGTGCCGCAGGTACTTGACTCCTGCGAAAACACCGACGGCCGCTGCCAGGGCCGCGAGAGGCACCCAGATCGGGCGCCAGTTCTTCCCGACCAGGTCGCTTCCGTCGGGGATGGGCGGCGTCTTGGGATCGATGTAGGGATAGAGCTGATCGAGATACGGCGTACTGATGTCGGCCGACCGCAGCAACGCCAGGAGCTCGTCCGCCAGATACTGCATCTCATCCCGGGCATCGCGGGGATGCCCGATAATGCTTGGCTGCAGATCCTCGGCGGTGACGGCCTTGCCTACCAGGGGCACCAGCACCGGTTCAGGAATGTACTCGACAAGGCGGCCCGGAGCCGGCGAGGGCGGAATGCCCATCGAGCGCAGGCCCTCGAACGCCTCTTTGAGGCCGCGCACCCCCAGAATCAACGCGTCTGGCGTGCGAGCCAACCTCTCGGAGCTGAGATCGGCGGCATACAGAGCCGCCGCCAGGGGCACGGCCGCGGCCACGTGATACTTGAGCCATGCGTCCATGTCGGTGCGAATCACGACGGTAAAGCCACGCATGCTCTCCAGGATGGCGGCGATACGTCGCGTGCGAGGCGTCACCCTTCCGTCGACCTCGCCGATGGGCAGCTCCCACGGGCGCCCTGCCACTTGCGGCACGATCCGCATGACGTGCCCATGGCGATCTCCACCGGGAAACGGAAAGCCCACCATCACACGCTCGCGTCCCAGGGACTCGGTCAGTTCGGCAAACCCACCCGCGTTGTTCATCATGAACAGCACGGTGGGCGAGGCCCTGTTGTCCTCCAGAGTTGGCAGAATCTCCATGGCCTGGTTCTTGCGCATAACGACCATGATCAGATCATACGAGTCGTCAGCTTCCAGTTCTTCAATGGTGTCCACGTGCCAGGTTTCACGTTCGGCCGTTCGGGCATCCTCCAATACGATGCCATATTCGCGTAGGTGTTCGAGGCGCTCGCCACGGGCCAACGCGACGACATCGTGCCCGGCCTCTGCCAGACGGGCGGCATACACGCTACCCAACGGTCCCATTCCATATACAAGTATGCGCATGTCAAATCTCCTCTCGCATCATGTATCGTCGAGGCATGACATAATTGCCATGCATAATAGGCCATGTAAACAGTATAGCATGGCAAGCGCGTACTCTCAAGGGGGTCGCAGCATAAAAGGGCGAATGGTTCAGAGCGTACCCTGTCCGCTGAACCGGTTCAGCAGGCAGAGTACGCTCGACAGGCAAAAGTAGGGGCTACTCGCCGGTGGCCAGGCCGCCCGGCGCAGGGGGCGCTCCGGTGGGATCAGAGTCGGGAGCGAACTCGGTCGTCGGGCCGGCGAATGATTCGCGCGCACGCTCCTGGAGGCTGCGGAACTTGTCGCTGACCTGCTCGAGGCGCGCCGTCATGGCGGGATCGGGTACCAGGCCATCGGTCTCGCGCTGGTAGGCGGCGATCATGGCTGCCATGGCAAAGGTGTCTCCGATGGCGACCTTGATCAGCCAGGCAAGAACCAGCGTCACGATGATGAGCCAGCCCGTCACCGCGGGCGAGGCGATCGAGACCAGCAGGCTGACCGGCAGCGCAATGATGATGAGGGCGCCCACAAAGGGGATATAGCTGAGCAGCATGAGGGCGATGGCATTCATCAGCAGCGGCTTCCACACCATGCCATAGAGCACCACGCCGTCGCGGGCGTTGGCCCACACATCCTCGCTGTCGGTCCAAAAGGAGCGCGCCAGAATGGCCTCGTCGATGTAGGTGACCGCAAAGCGGATCACGCGATTCACCACATTGGCGATGTTGCGGAAAAAGTTGCCGGGAAGCCAGGCCGCGACGCGGTAGACAGTCCCCGTAAAGGCACTCACCACCCCGGCCACCAGTTGATCCACCACGAACATGGCGCTGGACTCGCCAAAGCGCTCCTGTACGCGCTGCTTGCCCCAGGCCAACTGGTTGACGCCGGGGGGCAGCTCGCCCCGCACCAACAGCTCGGCCATCACCGCGAGCTGCGCGGCCTTGATCAGGTACAGGACATAGCGCTGGGCGTACTTGTACAAAAAGCCCATGCCACCAATACCGACAAAGAACAGGATCACGCCAATGAGCGGGACGGCCTGGGCCACCAGCCATGCGATGCCGCCTACAATGGCCAGGTAGACCATGGCAGCCAGCCAAAAGAGCAGCAGCGTACCCAGCCGGACCGCCGCAATGGGCAAGGTGCGTATGACGAGGTTCATCGCCTGTTTGAGCTGCAATGACTTGAGGCTCATGTCTCCCTCCTGTTGGGCTTTGGCGCTCCCTGCCCTGGATCGGGGCGCCAGATGGCATCTTGGGGCGGATTATAACACAGCCTGCCGGATCTGTATAGGGCTTGGGGGCAGGGACTCTGTGAATTCAGCGTGTATTGAGCATCCGTCGAAATGCCGCTCGGCACGCTCTTCTGCCCTTGAGCCTTGCTTTGTGGTATACTCGCACCAGCAAGCCAAGCAAGGAGGCCAGCGATGCCCTACCGCAACCCCGTGATTCCCGGCTTTTATCCTGACCCCAGCGTCTGCCGCGTGGGGCAAGACTATTATCTGGCAACGAGCTCGTTCGAGTACTTTCCCGGCGTGCCGCTTTTCCACAGCCGCGATCTGGTGGATTGGAGCCCGATCGGTCACTGCCTTACCCGTTCGGAGCAGGTTCCCCTGGAGCGTTGCCGCAGCTCGGGCGGCATCTATGCGCCGACCCTGCGCTATCACGATGGCACCTTTTATATGGTCACGACGAACGTCACGGGCGGCGGGCACTTTTATGTTTCGAGCAACGAGCCGGCGGGCCCGTGGTCAGACCCGATCTGGGTGAACACGGGCCTGCGAGGCATCGACCCCGATCTGTTCTGGGATGACGATGGCACCTGCTACTTTACCGCCACCTCCGGTCGGGGCATCGTCACCTGCCCGTTGGATATCGAGACGGGCAAGCCGTTGGCGGGCCCACGGCAGACATGGAACGGCACCGGGGGCCAGCATCCCGAGGCGCCCCATCTGTTTCGCATCAACGGCCAGTACTATTTGCAGCTCGCCGAGGGCGGCACCGAGCGCGGCCACATGGTGACCATCGCTCGGGCGCCTACGCCCTATGGCCCCTGGGAGCCCTGCCCCCACAACCCGATTCTATCCCATCGCAGCACCAATCGCCCCATCCAATCGACGGGCCACGCCGACCTGGTGCAGGCCCATGATGGCACCTGGTGGATGGTGTTCCTGGGCACGCGCCCCCACGGGCCATATCCCATGTTCCATAACCTGGGGCGCGAGACTTTTCTGGCGCGGGTGCACTGGACCGAGGAGGGCTGGCCGGTGGTGGGCAATGACGGTACGGCGGATGTCGTGGACGCCCTGCCGGCCATCGCCGACGAGATGCCTCTCCGCTGGAATAGCGCCGTCGAGGACGACTTGGAGGGCGACGAGCTGCCCCTCCACTGGAACTATTTGCGAAACCCGGACCCTGCCCATTACAGCTTGAGCGAGCGGCCGGGTTACCTGCGTCTGTGGGGCACGGGGGTGACGCTGAACGATCTCGACTCGCCAACCTGGGTGGGCCGCCGCCAGCAGCACCACGAGATGATCGCCACAGCGTGCCTGCATTTCGAGCCACAGGCCGAGGGCGAGGAGGCCGGGCTGACGGCCCTGATGAACGAGCGGCATCATATCGAGGTGGCCGTCACACGGCGCGGCGACAAGCGCATTGCCCTGGCGCGGCGCACCGTCGGCAGCCTCTCGATGGTGGTGGCGGAGCAAGAGTTGCCGCCCGAGGGACCGGTGACACTGTTTATCTCTGCGGAGACGCCACCGCTGGAGACTGTGCCTTTGCGCTGGGGGGCCGAACCGATCTATACCTTGAGCGTCGCCCTGGGCGACCGGGCGCCCCACGATCTGGCCACCGCCGAGATGCGCTACCTGGCGACCGAGGTAGCCGGTGGCTTTACCGGCGTGTACCTCGGGCTCTATGCCACCGGCCACGGGCAGAACTGTGAGACGGCGGCGGATTTCGAGTGGTTTCTCTATGAGCCGAGTGCTTCATCAGACTGACCGGGGCCTGTCACTCGCGTGCTCGCTGTAGGAGTGTAAAGGAGAGAGCATGAATCGACGCGTGGCCGCGCTCTGCCGCTGTGTGTGTATCGCTTTGCTCCCACTGGTGATCCTGGCAGCCTGTGATGCGCTTCCTCTGGGCCGTAGCGAGGCGCCTCCCGAGACGACGCCCACGGCTACCGCCACCGCCACCCTGGCGCCCACGTTGACGCCTGTGCCGCCCACCCCGACGCCGGATGCCCCCACGCCGACGCCGACCGCACATCCCACACCCAACGTCGGCATTCTGGATGCGCGCTTTGTGCGGGATGTCACCATTCCCGATGGCCAGATTGTTGCGCCCGGCGAGGCCTTTCAGAAGATCTGGGAGCTGCGCAATGAGGGCGAGGTGGATTGGCCGAATGGTACGGTGCTCCAGCATGTGAGCGGGCCGGTCTTTGGCCCGGTCGAGAGCGTGGCGCTGCGCCCCCGCGCGCCCAGCGAGTCGGCCGAGATCGCGGTCGAGATGGTGGCCCCCACCCAGGAGGGGCTGTATACCAGCTACTGGCAGCTCTGCGTCCAGCAGCAGTGCTTTGGCCCGCGCATCTGGGTCCAGATCCGGGTGAGCGCCGAAGAGTAGCCGCGCCAGGTCGGCTAGAGCGTTTGCGTCCGCAACTGCGTCCGCAGCCGGAGCACCTCGCGCCCTATCTCCTCGGCGTCGA
>SKRJ01000342.1 GCA_007118555.1 Anaerolineae bacterium
CGCTTATGTATAGCCCAGCCTCGCGTGCCGGTCAAGCATCGCGCTCGCCGGGCCCGTGTGCATGTTCATGCGAATGGCAAGCGTTAAGACAAAAGGTTCACGCAATGGATCATCATACCAGTGTGAGCGACAAAATGGCGAGTCTTTTTCTGGGATCCGGCGTGAGGATGCGCCTCTACCCGGGTCGCTGCGGCTCGGGTGCTGGCGGCTCGCCCCCCAGCCTGCGCAAGGGGATCACCCGGCCCACCACCTGGCGCTCGTCGGCGTCGAATACCCGCAGCCACACCAGCCCGGCCAGATAGGTCGCCAGGCCCACGGGCAGCGCCAGCAGGCTCAGCCTCCCGGGCAGCAGCCAAAAGAGCAGCGCCATGGGCGCGGCACAGGCCAGGGGCTTCCAGACGACCCGCACCCAGGGTATGGGCGCCAGGTGCCGCCGGACGCCGATGTAGAACGGGATCAGCAGCGCCAGCTCGCTGGCGATGGCGACATAAGCCGAGGCGATATAGCCGACGCGCTGGATCAGCAGGATGTTGGCGATGACGTTGAACGTCAGGCCGATGGCAAAGGCCCGCGTCAGGAACCGCTGCTGGTCCAGCGCGATCAGGACATACTGGGTGACCGAGTTGATGAACCCAAAGGGCATGTACCAGATCATGACGCGCAGGATCAGGGCCGCCTGGGGCAGGTACTGGGAGCCGCCCAGCAGGCCCACCAGCTCGGTGGACAGGGCCGAGATCAGCACCCCCATGGGGATGGCGAACAGGATCAGGAGCTTGATGGCCAGGATATAGGCGCGCAGCAGCGAGGCCCGGGCTGTGGTGGCATAGCGGGACATGAGGGGAAAGATCGCCATGGTAAAGAACGCCGGCACCAGTCCCACGGCGTCGATGTACTTGTAGGCCGTGCTGTACCAGCCCAGCACCCGGGGGTCGGGCAGCAGCCACTCGAGCAGCAGCACCGCCACCCGGAAAAAGAGCGTCGCCAGCAGCAGGTTGATCATCAGCGGCCAGGAGATGCCCAGCATGTGGCCCTGAAAGCGCAGATCGCACTCGTAGCGTGGCTGGAACAGGCGCCCGCGCAGCAGCTTGTACAGGATCCCCATCGTGATCAGGTTGACGACGATGGACACGGCGGCCAGGCCCACAAAGCCGGTGCCCGCCAGCAGGGCCACGGTGCCCAGGAACACCTTGAACAGCGTGGTCACTGTGGTGACCGAGGCGGGCACCTCCATCTGCTCATAGGCGTTGAAAATCGCGGAAAAGCTGGCCGACATGTTGCTGGGCAGCAGACCGATGCCGAACAGGGCGATGGCCCACATGGTGCCGGCATCCAGCGGGCGCGTCATGCCCCGCACGGCAAAGAACCCGCCCATGAGGGGGATGGCCCCCAGCCACAGCAGCCCCCGCAGGATGATGGTGTTGCTCAGGTAGCGGTTGGCCGCTGCTCGATGGCGGGATACCTCGCGGGTGGCCAGGGTGTTGAGGCCAAAGTTGATCCAGATGTCGAACCAGCCGATGACGACGATGGCCAAATAGTAGAGGCCCGCGTCCGCCGGGCCCAGGATGCGCAGCATCAGCATGGCAAAGGCCATGTCGATGCCCTTGTTGATCAGATTTAGCGCGATGGGCGCGACGGTATTCTTGGTCACCCGTTGCACCGTGGCATCGTCCCCAGCGTCGCGATAGTAGCGTTTCCAGCCCCACAGCCCCAGGCTCAGCATCGGCACGAGCCCCGCGACAAAGCTCAGGTAGAACCCGAACTTGACCGGGTCGGGGGAGTATTTCATGCGCACCACATGCTGCCCCTCGGGCACCTGCACGGCGCGGAAATTGCCGTTGGCCCGATAGATGGCGAGGGCCTGCTCTTCCTGCTCCCGATCGACGGCGTCGGCGGGGCTGATATGGGCCACCCAGCCGGGGAAATAGCTGTCGGCCAGCACCAGCATGGCGGGCGCCGGCGTATCGACCGTGATGGTGACCTCGTTGGCTGTATGGTGAATGGCCTGTACCGCCAGGGGGACCGAGCCTGGCGGCGCATCGGGCAGCGGCTCGTCCAGGGGCTCTTCGAGGATCACGACCTCGCGCGGGTCCAGCGTCAGCAGGGCCGCCTGGCGCTCGGCGGCGTCGTGGATCACAACGGCGCGGGGCACGAGGAACGCCCGCGGCAGGGCATCGGTATTCTCATAGATGCGGACCTCGCCCTCATAAGCCAGGACATAGCCGGGCCGCTCGATGATCTGGGTCGTGACCACATACTTGACGTTGAGCAGGTCCAGCAGGGGCGAGTCCAACGCCTCGGGCGACCCCGCGGGGATCGGGGCGATCTGGTTATAGCGCAGGGCCCCCTGTGGGTGCACCAGCCGCATATAGTCGACATACTGGCGCGGGATGATCGAGTCGTACCCGCGAATGTCCGACAGACCATAGAGCATGGCGGTGTTGGGGCTCAGGGTCTTGTCATCGCCAAAGGTCGTGATGCGGAACAGATCGGGGTCGTTGGCCAGGAAATCGAGGGCGGGCGTGGACTGGGCCACCAGGGACGGCGATACGCGGGGAAAGAACCCATACCCGATGACGAACAGCTCGGCCAGGAGCACCACCGCCAGGGCCGCGCCCCACACGGCCTTGTGGCGAAAGCGGCGGCGCAGCACCAGCAGCACCCCGCCGGCGGCCAGGGCCAGCCCCAGGATCAGGAGGTTGCGCGCCTGATAGCTGTAGAACATGCGGCCATCGGCGAACGCCTCGGGGGCGCGGGCCATGCGGAACATCACTCGCTCGGCAAGGACGGCGGCTTGCTCCCGCATGAGCAGGCTGGCGGCCAGCGCGCCCAACACGCCCACGCCCGCCAGCGCCATCCCCCAGGGGACCACGCTGTCAGCGACAGCATCCAGCCAGCCGGTGAAGCGTTCTTTGGCCGTATCCCGTCCCTCCCACAGGGCGTCCAGTCCGATGCCCGCCAGGATCGCGGCGCTCAGCGAAAAGGGATAGATCCAGCGGAACGGCGTGTGCACCTGGGAAAAGCCGGGCAGCCGGTAGACGATATAGTAGAGGGGCGAG
>SKRJ01000430.1 GCA_007118555.1 Anaerolineae bacterium
CCTGTACAGCAAGTGGCGCGGCGTCAACCGTTGGCCCGCCCTCATCAAGACGCTGGACCTGCTGCGCGAGCGGCCTGTCGTCGAGCGGCGTGGCGCCGAGATCCCTATGGCGCCCAAGGTGCGCGAGTTTATCGCCTCAGGCCGGCCCCTGAGCAACAGCTCCCTGGCCGAGCTGGTCGAGGAGACGGGCGACCCGGAGCTTGCCCTGGCGCTGGAATGGAGCGAGGCGGTCAACGCCACCGTGGCCGACATGGTGCACGGCGTGGCCCCCTTTGCCTATGTGCGCGATAGCCTGGAAAAGCTCACCGCCCAGGCCGATGCCGTGGTGGTGTCGCAGACGCCCACCGAGGCCCTCACCCGCGAATGGGAAGAGCATGATATCGATCGCTATGTCCTGGTCATCGCGGGCCAAGAGATGGGGACCAAGGGCGAGCACCTGCGCTATGCCGCCAAGGACAAGTATGACGATGACCACAAGCTGATGATCGGCGACGCCCCGGGCGACATGAGCGCAGCCCGCGAGAACAACGCGTTCTTTTTCCCCGTGAACCCGGGCCGCGAGGAAGAGTCCTGGCAGCGGTTCTATGACGAGGCCTGGGACCGCTTTGTGAATGGCACATACGGGGGCGACTATGAGGCCGCGCTCATCGAGGACTTTGAAAAGGCGCTGCCCGAGACACCGCCCTGGCAGAGGTAGAGTCACCATGCTGATTGGCAAGGCATTTACCGACCGGCTGCTCACCGACGACGAGGCCCGCGAGGTGTTTCGCGAGGGGCTGGCCCAGCTCGATCTCGTGGGCCAGCGCGTGCTCCTGATCATGCCCGACAGCACCCGCAGCGGCCCCTTTGGCTTTTGCTTTCGCAGCATCGCCGACGAGCTCCTGGGCAGCGTCGCCAAGCTGGATGTCCTGATCGCCCTGGGCACCCACATGGCCATGAGCGAGGAGCGCATCTGCGAGCATTTCGATCTTGCTCCGCAGGAGCGCGCCGAGCGCTATGGCGCGGTCGATTTCCTCAACCACGACTTTCGCTCGGGCCTGCGCAACATCGGCACCATCTCGGCCGCCGACATCGAGACGATCAGCGGCGGGCTGCTCTCCGAAGAGCTGGTGGTCCAGATCAACGAGCGTGTGTTTGACTATGACCACCTCATCATCTGTGGGCCCGTGTTCCCCCACGAGATCATGGGCTTTTCCGGCGGCAACAAGTATTTCTTCCCCGGTATCAGCGGTCCCGAGATCATCGATCTGACCCACTGGCTGGCCGCCGTGATCACCAACCGGCGCATCATCGGCCATCAGGAGACGCCGGTGCGACAGGTGATCGACCGAGCCGCCGCGTTCATCGACCGCCCCAAGTCGTGCTTTAGCCTGGTGGTCAAGGGCCACGATGATCTGGTCGGCCTCTTTTTCGGGACGCCAGAAGAGTCGCAGGCTGCGGCCGCCGAGATCTCGGCCCAGGTCAACATCCGTTGGATGGACCGCGCCTTTCACACCGTGATCTCGGTGATGCCAGAGCTGTACGATGACATCTGGACCGCCGGCAAGGGGATGTACAAGCTCGAGCCGGTGGTGGAGGATGGCGGCACCGTCATCATCTATGCGCCGCATATCGACGAGGTCTCGTACACCCACGGCGAGCTGCTGGACAGAATCGGCTATCATGTGTGCGAGTACTTTTTGGCCAACCTGGACCAGTTTCATGGCGCTTCGCGGGGCGTGATGGCCCACGCCACCCACGTTCGGGGCGAGGGCACCTACCTCAGCGGTCGCGAAGAGCCGCGCATCGAGGTGGTGCTGGCGACCGGCGTGCCGCGCGAGCGCTGTGAGCGGATCTGTTTGGGCTACTTGGACCCGGACGGTATCAATCTGTCCGATTGGATGGACCGTGAGGACGAAGGCATTCTGGTGGTGCCGCGCGCCGGCGAGATGCTCTATCGGCTGGCCAGTGAGCGGGACGCTCCGGAAAAAGCATAGGAGGGCAACATGGAAAAGTATGCAATCGGGCTTGTAGGCCTGGCCGTCATGGGCCAGAATCTGGTGCTCAACATCGAGCGGAACGGCTATCCCGTGGCCGTCTACAACCGCACCTATGAGCGCACCCGCGAGTTTGTCGAGGGCAGCGCCAAGGGCAAGCAGATCAAGGGCTGCGAGACTATGGAGGAGCTCGTAGAGTCGCTCGAGTCGCCTCGCAAGATCATGCTCATGGTCCAGGCTGGCGATCCCGTCGATCATGTCATCGAGCAGCTCAAGCCCCTCATCGACGAGGGCGACCTGCTCATCGATGGGGGCAACTCGTACTACAAGGACACCGAGCGCCGCGCCGTCGCCCTGGCCGCCGATGGGATCAACTATATCGGCACGGGCGTCTCGGGCGGCGAGTATGGCGCCCTGCACGGGCCCGCCATCATGCCCGGTGGCCAACGCGAGGCCTATGAGATGGTCGAGTCCATGTTCCGCGATATCGCCGCCGTGGCCGAGGGCGAGCCCTGCGTGGCCTACCTGGGCCCCCGGGGCGCCGGGCACTATGTCAAGATGGTCCACAACGGCATCGAGTATGGCGACATGCAGCTCATCGCCGAGGCCTATGACATCATGCACCGTGCCCTGGATCTCTCGGCCCGCGAGCTGAGCGAGATCTTTGGCGATTGGTACGAGAGCGAGCTCGAGTCGTACCTGATCGAGATCACCCGGGACGTGTTCCTGGTGGACGACCCCGACACGGGCGAGCCCCTGGTGGACTATTTGCTGGACGAGGCCCAGCAAAAGGGCACCGGCAAGTGGACCTCCCAGGATGCCATGGACATTGGCATGCCCCTGCAGACGATCAACGCCGCCGTCGAGTCGCGCCTGATCTCGGCGCTCAAGACGCAGCGCGTGGCCGCCAGCGAGGTGCTGACAGGGCCCGCCATCGCCTATGACGGCGATCGTGACACCCTGATCGACGACATGCGCCAGGCGCTCTTTGCGGCCAAGATCTGCTCTTATGCCCAGGGCATGGGCCTGCTGCGAGCCGCGTCGGAAGAGTACGAGTACGATCTGCGGCTCGAC
>SKRJ01000251.1 GCA_007118555.1 Anaerolineae bacterium
ACGCCATGCAGCAACGCGCCGCTGATGGCGTTGTACTCGAACCCCGTCTCGCGGCGCGACTGCTGGTCGGACATCATGATGCGCGAACGCTCGCCGACGAGCTTGAGGTCGCAGAACGAGAGATGGCTGAACAGCGGGTCGCCGTTGATCATCCCGAGCCAGAGGCAATCGGGGCCGCCGTGCTCCTGAGTCACCCGGTTGTTCAGATCCCAGTTCTCGATGCGGCAGCCATAGCTCCAGTGGATCCAGGCTCGATAGGCGGGATCGTCCCAATCGGGGGCGACGGGCAGCGCCATGCCGACCTCTCTGGTGAACTTTTCCACGCAATGCGGGCAATGGCAGATGCGCTGGCGGCCCAGGCCCGTCCACGAGTTGTCGGTAAAGCCGTCGGGTTGGTAGCGCTCGATCACCTCGCGCAGGATGGCGGGAATGTGCTCCTTGTAGTAAGGGCTGTTGACGCAGGCCTGATAGCGGCCCTGGGTCACGCTGGGCTCGCCGTCACGGTTCATCACAAACCAATCGGGGTGGGCCTCGTAGAACTCGACGCCGGCGCGGTTCGAGTCCATGCGCGCCAGCACGGCCAGGCCCTCGGCGCGGGCCGCCCGAGTAATCTCGCCAAAGAGATCGCGGTCGCCCAAGTGCTCGGCGCGGTACTGGTAGCCCAGGTCGCTGGGATAATAGGCTACGATGCCGCCCGCGTTGACGATCACGCCCTGGGTGTGGGTCCGCGACCAGTAGGCGCGCCAAAAGGCGTCGTCATAGTGGGTCGGGTCGATCTCGGTGAGGTTGGTCTGCCCCCAACGGCGCACACGTTGATACCAGGGTCTCTGTTCGGTCATTTTGCGGCATCTCCTTTGTCGGGGCGCAACGCCAGGGCACGCTCGCGCAGTTGTTGGACGCAGTACTCGGCAAAAGTGAGCGGAGCCTCGGGGGTGTTGCGCTGTGCATAGTCATCGAACAGCGGCTGGTATACATCCATGGGCAGGTCCACCGGCGACGTGGGCGCCAGGGGCACCGGCCCGGGCTGAGGGTACGCCTGCAGCCAGGCAGGCAACTCGCGTATGGTAGCCGATGGCGCCGGGTCGTCAAAAAAGAGCCTTTGCGCGTTACCGCCGGTGATCGCGGCATAGGCGCCCTCCGGCAGATCGACCTGCAGGTCCAGCAGCCAGCGGCGCGTCTGATCGATCTGCTCGCCCCGCCAGTAGATGACGGGGTACTCGCTGCCCCACAGCGTGCGCTCGGGGCCGCACCAGGCCAGCACGCGCTCGACCCAGGGGCGCAGATCGCAAAAGGGATAGAGCTCACGGCTACCTTTTTGTCCCTGACGCGAGAGGATGGCGTGGAAACGGGGATGGCGCATCAGCTCCTCGGCCAGCGGCGTGTCCAGCCGGCGCACATCGAGATCCACAAAGTGGGGCGCTCCGATGCGCGCCTCGGGGTAGCGCGCCAGCCATTCCAGCAGGAGCGCCGTGTGCCGGGGGCTGTGCAGCGGGTCGGTGGCATAGGCCCAGAGGCCCGCCGCGCCCAGACGCGCCATCACGCGCGGGTTGGCCAGGGGCTCGTCGCCTTGCAGGCGGATGCCGATGGCGCCTGCGTCCAGGCAGGCGTCGACGCAGGCCAGGCGCTGCTCGGCCGTATCGCCGTAGGGGATGCCGACGGTGCGGATGCGCTCGGGGCGCATCGTCAGGGCCCGGTGCAGCGCAGCGATGTCGGGCACCCGCGGCCCCAGCACCAGAACGGCTGCGTGCACCCCCCAAGTGTCGCAGGCGGCCAGGGCCTGCTCGGCGGTGCCAAAGCGGGGCGAGCCCACATGCATGTAGGCATCGATCGCGGGCGGCCTGGGCGTGTCCAGCGCGTCAGACATAGTAGGTATGCACCTCGTCCAGATCGATGCGCCCGTCCAGGTCGTTGACCAGGGCCACGTTCTGCTCCACCCGCTCGACGCTGCGCATGCCGATCAGGGCCACGTCGATGAGCGGGTTCGAGAGCTGGAACTGGATCAGGTCGGGGGTATAGTCGTGGTCGTTCTCTGGATCGACCATCCGGATCCAGCGCTGAAGCGCGCCCGAGGTGGTGGTGCGCATGGTGACGATCCCCATCTCTTGCTCCTCCAGCGAGAACATGACGCCGGCGGTGCGCCGCGCATCATAGGGATGCTGGAACAGCAGATTGTACTGGATCTGGGCCACATCAAAGCGGCCGGTCTCGACCAGGCGGAACAGGTTGGGGTCGTGGCCCTCGTAGGTGAGGCCCACATAGCGGATCAAGCCTTCATCGCGGGCCTGCTCCAGCTCGGCCAGCAGGCCATCGTCGTCGAGGATGTAGCCCATCTGCTCGTCGCTAAAGGTGGTGCCGTGGAGCTGCAGCAGGTCGATCCAGTCGCGCCCCAGGTGGCGCAGGCTGGCCTCCAACGAGGGACGCACGACGCCCTTGGCGCTGGGGCCGACCTTGGTGGCCAAAAAGATCGAGTCGGGGTCGATGCCCTCGAGCCCGCGTCCAAAGATGCGCTCGCTGGCGCCCTCGCCATAGCCCGCGGCGGTGTCATAGTAGTTGACGCCCAGGTCATACGCGCGACGGATGGCGGCGATGATCGGGTCGACGTCCTCTGCGCTGTCAGGGTCAAAGGGCTTGAGATAGTTGCGCAAGCCCGCCGTTGCCCCGCCGAAACCCAGTCGGCTCACGCGACGCCCCGTGCGCCCCAGTATAGTGTGTTCCATAATGCATCCCCCATGCGTGTATCCCCAACTCTTACTATAGCCCGGTAGGCATGACATGTCGAGTCCCAGAGCGAGCTTGGGGCGGGTGAAAGCCCTAGCTTTTGGCGCGAGGGGGAGGTAAAAGCAAAACGCGCTCTCTTGAGAGAGCGCGTTACGTGGCAATGCAAACGTTCGGGTACTAGCGCAGGTCACCCACGGGCCGCGGGCCCTCTAGCACCTGACGATGGATCTGGCCCGTCGGCAGCGATTGGGCGCCGGGCCCCTCTTGCGGGCGATCGCGCCAGGTCACGAGGCGGATCGCGCCATCGGCGATCTC
>SKRJ01000208.1 GCA_007118555.1 Anaerolineae bacterium
CGCACCTGGGCGTGCATGTACTCGACCAGCTCGTTCCAGCCCTCGGGGTCCTTGTCCGGGCCGCGGAAATAGGCGGGATAGCGCCAATCCAGCAGCGAGTAGTAAAAGCCGACGGGCATGCCGCCCCGGTGGCAGGCCTCGACATAGGGGCGGATCAGATCGCGCCCGGCGGCGGTCTTGGGGGCAGTGAAATCGGACACCTGGCTGTCGAACAGCGAGTAGCCGTCGTGGTGCCGGGTGGTTAGCACCATATAGCGCATGCCGGCCTCTTTGGCCAGGCGCACCCACTCGTCTGGTTCGTAGCGCTTGGGGTTGAACTCGTCCGCCAGCGGCGCGTACTCCTCGTGGGGGATGTGCTCCTGGTGCATCACCCACTCGCCGCGCGCGGGAATGGCGTAGACGCCCCAATGAATGAACATGCCGTACCGGGCATCCTGCCACCAGCTCATTCGATCCGTTGTGCTCATGGCGACCTCCGCAGTGGTATTGTGTGCGATGAAACCTGTATGGATGGTAGCGGGGATGGAGCGGGGCGTCAAGGGGTAGACGCTAGATAAGGCGGATACCGCCGCAAGCCTTTCTTGCCCCGTCCGCGCTTTTGGGTTTGACGCCGTTCCAGAGTATACTTGTCAAGATATGCACGAGTTATCTGTAACCCAGAACATTGTCGAGATTGTGAACCGCCATGCCGAGCAGGCGGGCGCCAGCCGTGTGGCCCGCATTCATCTGGTCATCGGCGATCTCTCCAGTATCGTCGATGACAGCGTCCAGTTCTACTTTGACTATCTGAGCGAAGGCACCCTTTGCGCGGGCGCCACGCTGGTCTTTCGGCGGGTGGATGTCAAGCTAGAGTGCGGCAACTGTGGCGAGAGCTGGCAGCCCGAGGGCGCCGATTGGCGCTGCCCGGCTTGTGGCGTCGCCCAGGCCCAGGTGACCGAGGGCCGCGAGTTTTTTGTGGACAGTATAGAGGTGGAGGATTCATGAGCACACGCAGAGTACCGGTCGTCGAGCGCATCATGAAAGCCAACGATGTGCAAGCGATGGAGAACCGCGAGACCTTTGACGCCCACGGCATCCATGTGGTCAATATCATGGCATCGCCCGGCGCCGGCAAGACCAGCCTGATCCTGGAAACGGTCAAGCGGCTGCAGGACAAGGTGCGCATGGCGGCCATCGAGGGCGACCTGGCCTCGACGGTGGATACCGACAAGGTACGCGCCGGGGGCATTCCCGCGGTGCAGATCAACACCGGCGGCGGCTGCCATCTGAACGCGGGCCAGGTGGGCGGGTCGTTGAAGGATCTGCCGCTGTACGAGATCGACCTGCTGTTCATCGAGAATGTGGGCAACATGGTGTGCCCCGTCGGGTTCTATCTGGGCGAGCATTCTCGCATCGCCATCTCCAGCGTGCCCGAGGGCGACGACAAGCCGCACAAATACCCCAAGATTTTCGCCAATGTCGACGTCCTGGTGATCAACAAGGTCGATCTGCTTCCCTACCTGCCCTTTGACATGGAGGCGTTCCAGACCCTGGTGCGCGGCCTCAATCCAGAGATCGAGATATTCCCCGTCTCGTGCGTCACGGGCGAGGGGTTTGACGCATGGACGACATGGCTGCAGGCACAGGCCGGCAAGAGCTAGTCGCGCCCTGCGCCGCGCGCCGGATCCGCATCACCGGCGTGGTGCAGGGGGTGGGCTTTCGCCCCCACGTGTACCGCCTGGCCGAGCGCCATGGCGTGGTGGGGTGGGTGCGCAACACCTCGTCGGGGGTCGAGATTCGCGCCGAGGCCGCGCCGGACGCGCTGGTCGCCTTTACCGCCGCCCTGCGCGACGAGGCCCCACCCCTGGCCCAGGTCGAGTCGCTCGAGTATACGTCCGCAGAGTGCCAAGGCTCGGCCACATTCGAGATCCTGGCCAGCGAGGCCGAGCCCGACGCCTACCAGCTCGTGTCGCCCGACGTGGCCACCTGTCCCGACTGCCTGCGCGAGCTGCTGGACCCGGCGGACCGGCGCCATCGCTACCCGTTCACCAACTGCACCAACTGCGGCCCCCGTTTCACGATCATCCAGCGCATGCCCTACGACCGGTCCAGCACGACGATGGCGGCGTTTCCCATGTGCCCGGCGTGCGAGGCCGAGTACCACGATCCACTGGACCGGCGGTTTCACGCCCAGCCCAACGCCTGCCCCGTGTGCGGGCCCCACGTGAGCCTGCTGGACGCCGTCGGCCGTCCCATCGCCGAGCGTGACGACGCGCTGCGCCAAACAGTGGCCCTGCTGCGCGAGGGCGCCATCGTGGCCGTCAAGGGGCTGGGGGGCTACCAGCTCGCCTGCGATGCCACGGACGCGGCGGCGGTCGAGCGCCTGCGCCAGCGCAAACGCCGGCCCCACAAGGCGTTCGCCGTCATGGTCGCCGATCTGGACGCCGCCGAGCGCCATGTGACGCTGACCGACGCCGAGCGCGAGTTGCTCGCCAGCGCAGCGGCGCCCATCGTGCTGCTGCCCGCCCGGGAGGATACGACCATCGCCCGGACGGTGGCCCCCGGCATGGCGACCCTGGGCCTGATGCTGCCCTATACGCCGCTGCATCACATTCTGCTGCGCGACGTAGGCCGCCCCCTGGTGATGACCAGCGGCAACCTGAGCGAGGAACCGATCGCCCAGGACAATGACGACGCGCAGGAGCGCCTGCATCGCATCGCCGACTATTACCTGGCGCACAACCGGGGCATCCACTCGCGGTACGACGACAGCGTCTGGTTCGCGCCCGGGGGTTCTGTGCAGCCGGTGCGGCGGGCCCGGGGCTATGCGCCGTTTCCCATGCGGCTGCCGGTGGTCACCCGCCCGCTGCTGGCCGTGGGTCCCGAGCTCAAGGCCACGTTCTGCCTAACCCGCGACCGCTATGCGTTCCTGAGCCAGCACATCGGCGACATGCAGAACGTCGAGACCCATGATCACTATGCCGAGACGCTGGCTCTCTATCGCGACCTGTTCGATATCGAGCCCGAGCGCGTGGCGTGCGACATGC
>SKRJ01000435.1 GCA_007118555.1 Anaerolineae bacterium
CAAGACCTCCCTCTCCGTCGCAATAGGGGCGGGCTGCTCCAGGAACTCGAAAAAGAGGCTCTCCACCAGGACGCGCATCATCTCGGCCGTCTCGGGGGGCGCATCATCGGGCAGGTGCACGGTCACAGAAGGCCGCCCGCCCATCAAAAGCGCAAAGATGGCTTCGTCGGGTATCGCCAGCCCGGCGTAGACGTCACCCTCCTGCACCGCCTGCCCCAGTTCTTCTTCCGAGTCGAACCACTGCACCGACAGACCGTCACGATCGAGCTCCTGGTTCTCTGCCTCATCCAACTCGGGTGCGTAGAGCCCCAGGGAGAACTGGTCCTCTATGGTGGCGGGCATGGCCAGATAGACGCCTACAAAGAGGGCCAGAAAGAGCAGCGTGACGATGCCAAAGTAGGGGTTGCGGGCAAAGCGAACCAGATCGTTAAGCACCAGCGGGGGGATTGTGCGCCATTGCATCAGGCCAGCTCTCGCCCTGTGATCTCGATAAAGATGTCCTCCAGGCTGGCCTCACGGCTGTGTATGGTGACAACGTCATTCTCCTGAAACAGAGTCTGCAGCTTCTCGGGGGTGTCAGACTGATCCAGCTCGATCTCGCGCTGCTCCCTCCGGTCGTCTGGCCCGCGCACCTCGGCCACAACCATACGCTTGCCATACTGCTGCTTGAGATTGTGCGGCGTATCCAACGCCACGATCTCGCCCCGATCGATAAAGGCCACCCGATCCGAGAGGCGATCCGCCTCCTGCATGTCGTGGGTGGTGAGAAACACGGTGACGCCACGCTCGTTCTCTTCCAGGATGATGTTACGGATCGCTTCGGCAGACACCGGATCGAGACCTTCGGTAGGCTCATCCATAAAAAGGACACGGGGCTGATGGAGCAAAGAGCGCGCCACCATCAGACGTTGCTTCATCCCCTTGGAATAGCCCGACACCTTGTCGCCCGCCCGACCCGTCAATCCCACCCGATCGATGAGAGCATCAATGTCCAAATCCCGGACGCCAAACAGCCTGGCAAACAGCCTGAGATTCTCGATGCCGGTCATTTCTTCGTAGAGATTGGTCACCTCAAAGCAGACGCCGATCTGGGCCTGGATCTCGGGCGTCTCGCGGGTGATATCCTTGCCCAACAGCAGCGCGCGCCCCTCATGGGGACGGCGCTGGCCGATAAGCATCGAGACCGTGGTGGTCTTGCCGGCGCCGTTCGGCCCCAGAAAGCTGAATATCTCCCCCTCGGCCACCTCAAAGCTGATGCCGTCCACCGCTACAAGATCCCCATAGCGATAGACCAGATTCTCGGCCACAATAGCGTTCTCTGGCATTGCACGCGCCTCTATCGTTCCGGCTGTTCCTGCCCGGGCCGATGCCGTCCAGAGGGGCTCCCTCCGGACGGGTCACCCGCACAGGTCGCCAGTTGGTTGCTGCATCCTATTCCATAGTAGCATGCGCTGGTGCCCCTCGCAAGATGCGGACGACATAATCACACGGATGCAGCGGCCCGCACATGGGCCAGATCGCAATGTATGTCCCCAAAGGGCGCGGCCCGGCGCGAGTTGAAAGCCCCTCACGAGGAGTTGGCGCCCCTCAACAGATCGTGTATCATGGGCGGCAGATCAGAGATTTCGAGGAGGAGTCTGCCAGATGGAAGTGATTCTGCTCAAGGATGTCCGAGGCGTTGGTGAGGCCGGCGAGCTGGTTTCGGTAGCGGATGGCTATGCCCGCAACTACCTGGTCCCTCGCAAGCTCGCCGTGGCTGCTACGCCTGCAGCCCGCAAGCAGGCCGAACAGGAAGCTGCCGCACGAGCGCGGCGTGAACAGGCCCAGCGAGAAGCAGCCGAGGCCCATGCCCAGGCGCTTCAGTCCATCGAGCTTGTCTTTGCGATGCGCACCGGCGAGTCCGATCGTCTCTATGGCTCGGTGACATCCGGCGACATTGCCGAAAAGCTCTCGGAAAAGACCGGCGAACCTGTGGACAAGCGCAAAGTCCTGCTCCAGGAGCCCATCCGAGAGATCGGCACCTTTCCCGTCGACGTCAGATTGCATAACGATGTTCAGATCACCGTGACTGTGGTTGTTGAACCAGAGGGCTGATATCCATCGGCCCTGCCCCAAGCGGCTAGGCTCTGGCCGAGTCGAGCCGCCATCGAGATCCCGGCCTCCTGGCCGGGCAGGGCCCCCCGCAGTTGCCCATTGAGTATACGCGACTCCTGATTAACGCATTATAGTCGTCTTTTGAGTAACGTTTGTTCTGATATATCATAGGCTTGTAGCATGGCCGGCACATCGTTGGCCCGATCTGGGCTCTGAAGAGCGATTCCGGTCCTGCCCCTGTAGAGCTATCCCATCGTTGTGTAGCTGGCCTGAAAGAGTATCTGAAACAGGAGAATGCGTGATGCTGTCAAGACCCCGAGGCCTGATTTTGGCCGCCCTGGCCGTCATTGCCATCGTGATCGCCGGGTGCACCACCGTCACCTCCTCCGGCCGAGAGGAGCCGACGCCCACACCTCTTCCGCCACCGCCCGTGCCCGTCCGTGCCACCTACACCGTCCGACGCGGTGAGGTGACCGACAGTCTCTCTTTTACCGCCCGGGTGTCGCCCGTGGTGGAGGAAGAGCTCTATTTCCGCGTGGCGGGACGCGTTGAGCGGGTGCTGGTAAGCCGTAACGACAATGTCGAAGAAGGCCAGCTCCTTGCCGAGCTGCAGAACGAGGATCTGATGCGCCAGCTCGCCCAGGCCCAGATCGAGATGGACACCGCCGAGACCAACCTGCAGCGCGCGATGGACACCCAGGAGAACCGGCTTGCCGAGCTCGAGGGCAACCTGGAGATCCGCAGGCTGCAACTGGAAAGGGCACGCGAGGGCCTTGTGGGCCTGGACCTGGACATTCAGATCGCCCGCGCCAGGTTAGCCTCCGCCCAGAATGGCCCCAGCGCAGAGGACATTGAGATCGCCGAGCGCAACATCGAGCGGGCCAAGAACTCGCTTTGGAGCGCTCAAGCCACGCGCGATGCAGACTGCGGAA
>SKRJ01000065.1 GCA_007118555.1 Anaerolineae bacterium
GAGATATAGGCTCAGGAGTGGCCTTTGGTGTGCAGAGCAAGGAGGCCATCACTGCTCAGACCGTCCGGACAGCGACATAATCCGCAAAAACGCACCCATGGCGCGATCACTCGCACATAGCGCCGACTTATTCCACACTCTCCCTTGTTTGGTTTACAAACGATCATCACACTGGTACAATGTTCTCGTCCTGTCCCCTGTTCCACCGTAGCACATCATTGAGGAGTTGAGCGTGGAGGTTGGGTCGCGCATCGTCAAGTTCTCCCTGTTGCTGGTGGCCTTGCTATGTCCCCTCTTTTACCTCTGGGGCATCCTGACCCATGGCCGCGCTGTGCTGAATTATGACTTTGTCCGGTTGAGCGTCATCTATGTGGCACTGGCGGTGGGAGCGGGTGCTTCGACCTATCTGCTCGTCAATCGAGGGCGGGCGGTGGTGCGCCTGGCGGCGGGCGTCGCGCTGGTGGCCAATCTGGGCAGCATCGCCTATGCCGAGCTCCTGTGGCGGCCCGACATGCAGCGCGCCTTTGCCGAGGTAGAGCGACGCACCTTTGCCGCTGATCAGATCGGGATCCTGGTGGCCGCATCGGGGCACTCGCCCCAGGCCATGGAAGAGGCCCGCACCATCGAGGAAAAGATCCAGGCGATCATGTCCGATGTGGGGCTGGGGGATCGGGTGATCGTACGTCCTACATACCCTATTGCGACCGAGACCCAGGCGCGCCATGTGGGGCGTGATCTGGGCGCCAATCTTGTGGTGTGGAAGTCATCGGAGCAGGTGCGCGATCGCTACAAGGAGGCGTATCGCGTCACCGTGTTGGGGGCCAGCACGAGCGAGATAGCCATCGATGGCGTCCCGCTCCTACTGACAGGGATGCTGCAAAGGACCTTTACCGTGCCCACGAGCCGGTGGCAGAGCGACCCGCCTGACATTCGGTTGGCCAATGACGTCGTGATCCCGGTGGCCACGGGCCTGGCCTTTATGGCCGAGGGTGACCTCTTGCTGGCGGCGGGACAGTTTGAGAGGGCTGCCCGCTATCCCGATTTGCCGACACAGGCCCAAGTGGATCTGCAGAACTATATCGGTGCGGCCCTACTCCTGGTGGGGCGGGCCGATCTTGCGACCGAGCCTTTTGAGCGCTCCCTGGCGATCGAGCCCAACGCCGCTGCCTGGATCGGCCTGGGCAGCGTGGCCGTGACCAACCACCAATGGGACGAGGCCTCGGCTGCCTTTAGCCGCGCAGTGACCCAGGACCCCTATGACGCTGGCGCCTATTGCGGCCTGGGCCTTGTGCATGCCCGCAGGCGCGACATCCACAGCGCCTACCAGGCCTATCAGCAGGCCATCGCACTAGAGCCTACCTCAAGTGTGCCCTTTGTCTTTATGGGGCTGCTGTACGAGTTGCGTGCTGACATCACGTCGGCCCAGCAAGCTTACCAAGAAGCTGCTACGCGCGCCTATCCGGACAAGGGCCTGTATGCCGCGGTGGTGGGGCGTGCCGAGGAGATTCGACGCAACCCGCCCACGCCGGTTCCTACAGCCACAGCCCGGCCTGTGCCCACGCCCACGCCCATTCCAACGTCGGCCCTGTACACCGTGGAGCAGGGCGATTCCCTCCGGGCAATCGCCGACTCGTTCGGTGTCTCGATCAGCGAGCTGGTCGAGATCAACAGCATCGAGAACCCCCACGAGCTGTACATTGGGCAGGTACTGTTGATCCCGCCTGTGCGAGACTAGGCAGTACAGGATCCTTGCGCGAGGGAGCGTGAGTACGACATATGCGCCATCGCCGATCGATTGAACATATTCCTCTGTGCCATCGTTCATGCAACGCCCCGGCATGCGATATTGCCATGCGGCCTCTGCTAGCAAGGGCTCTTGGGCGGTCTGTGCGTTGGCTCTTGTGGACATGCCTTGGCCTGATGCTGCTCGGGGCTGGCGTCGCGCGCGCTGATGCGACGGACGACCCCGCCTGGTCGCTTGCCCTGGATGGCCCGCTGGTAGAGGGGCGCGCGCCCATCGTCGCTCTGGATGCCGGTGGGCAGGCCCATCTCTTGTGGCAAGAGCGGCTGCCCGAGAGCGATCTGTCGCGTTTGATGTGGGCGATGCCCGACAAGGGGCCACCCCATGCGCTATACGACGGGCTCCCCCCGCAGCGCCCCTCTGGCCTCTCCGCCCAGCATCCCGGCTATGCCCTGTCGGTAGAAGGATCCCCTACCGTTGCGTGGGCGATGCAGACGGGCGATGAATCTGTCGTCAGGGCCGCCGGCCTGGATGGCTCTGATCCGGTCGAGTGGCAGGTGCCCCCGGATGCATCGCGCTGGACCTTTGCGCTGCATCCGGCGGGCGGTCTGCTGGCAGCCTGGTTCGCCCCTGACGGGTTGCATGTGCATCACAGCGGTGAGGCTGTCACCGTCACGTTGCCGGTAGACGCGGCCTGGGTCGCCGAGCGGGTGCAGATTGGCGTTAACGCCCAGGGCCAGAGCCTGGTCGCCTGGTCGGGGCGTCTCGATCAGGAACAGGGCGGAGTCTGGTATGCGAACCTTGCTACCGACGCATCGCCTGTGCAGTTCGTTCCTGCCGGTCTGTTGGCCGATGCGACCGTAGGGCCCGATGGTGTTCTGCATCTGGCCTGGTTTGCCCCTGACGGGCTCTACTATGCCAACAACCTGAGGCGCGATAGCCGGCGTCTTGTGGCGCCGGTGTTGCCGGACGATGCGCCCATCGCCTTGGCGGCCAACGGCGCGGCCACCGCGCATCTGACCTGGCTCCGTGACGACGCCCTGTGGTATGGCACCTCGGCCGCGTGGGAGATCTTGCGGCGCCAGCTCATCGATCAGGGGGTCACACAGGGCGTGAGCCTCGCGGTGGATGCGTGGCACACACCGCGCGTGCTGTGGGTCACCGAGGACCCGGAGGACGGCGGGCCTGCCTTGAGGCTGTTGCGTCCCGATGCGCCGGCGCCCGCCCTGCAGGTGACCTGGCCGTTGGAAGGCCAGGTGGTCACCGGGGATACAGTGGCCCGAGTGGCTGCCAATCGGCCCGCTGCCGACTGGCAACGCGTCGAGTTCTATCTGCAGGAGCAAGGCCCTGCGGATGGCGAGTATGGCGTTCTGCAGGAGCTCGGTATCGCGCGAGGCGGCGCGGAAGGCTGGCAGGCACCCTTGCCCATGGCCGAGCTCGATCCCACCCGGCAGTACCGTGTGGTAGCCCTGGGCGTCGATCAGAACCAGCGGGTGACCCGAGCGGTGGGGGGCTGGTTCCAGGCGCACTCGTCCGAGCATATGTGGCTCTGGCCGCAGCCATTTCTCCCAGAAGTGAGCGGACAGGTGACCCTCGCCCTCTCGATGCCTCCGGGGATCCAGGATCTCGCTCGGGTCGACCTGTACCTGACCTCGACGCATACTCAGATGCTTTGGGAGGCTGGTCGAGATCATGGCATCGAGGTGCCGGCCGATCACTTCTTGAGCCTGCCCGTCCTGGGGACGGCGGATCACCCCACGGTGCAGTTCGATACCCGCGCGCTGCCAGATGGGGCCTATTCCCTGACGGCTCGGGGCTATACCGCCGAGGGGCAGGTTGTCAGGGGATACGCAGCGCAGCCTCTGGTGATTGACAACACTATGGCGCCCATGGTTGCCGATATCCGCGCCGAGCTGCTCGATGGGACCACAGGGGTTCTGCAGATTACCGCTGCCACAAGTGACCCGCACCGTAGCGCCGCGTATGTGGGATTCTACCTGCAGCGAGACGAGGAATCATCCTTTGGTGGCGCCGAGCCGAGCCAGCCCGATATGGTCTGGGCCGGCAAAGGCAGACAGATCGAAGGGGGCTGGCAAGCCATCGTTCTGCCAGAGCCTCACTGGTATGATGAGCGCTGGATTGTGTGGGCCGTAGCCTGTGACGAACGTGACATCTGTAGTGCCATGCGTTCGGAAAAGAGTCAGACGTTCTGGGACACGGATCGGCCCTCGCTATTTCTGGTACAGCCCAGCGGCGGCTCGCCCCTGCGCGGTGTAGAGACGATCCGGCTGGCCGTGGGCCCCGATGCAGAGCAGTTGAAGGCCGCGACGGCCTGGCTGGAGCAGCCCGATGGAAGCCTGATGCTCCTGGGCGAGCTGGCCCTGGAAGGGCGCTCGTGGCTTTTGGACTGGGATACCACTGCGCATCGCGATGGTCCCTATCGCCTGCTCGTCTGGGCCCGCATCGACGATGGCGCCGAGTTGCCCGTGTGGAGTAGCCACCTGGCACTCGCCAACAGGCAGCCTGCCTGGCGCTTTGATGCGCCGGCCACGGCGCAACGTGTCGATGGCCTGGTGCGCGTGACTCTGTCGCCCTTGGGCGAGGGACAGCCCATGGAACGCATCACGATCTATCATCGGGATGCCATGGGAGCGCTGTCGCCCATCGGGGAGGCGCACCCCCACGAAGGAGGCTGGAGCCTCTTGTGGAACACCCGCGGGGCCCTGGATGGCAACCATGTGCTCGTCGCCGAGATGGAGGCCGAGGGGGGGATCACACAGTTCCTCGAGCATGCGGTCGAGGTGACCAACAGGCGCCCCAGCCTTTCGGTGCTGCGTGGCCCGGGGCCGGAGCCGGTGCGTGGCCTGGAGCGTACCGTGTGGTATGCGCAACGTCCAGCCGGCGCGCCCCTGATGATATCGGTCGAATATAGCCCAGATGCGGGCGGTCATTGGCTGCCCTTGGCCACGGATCTATCGGGGACCATCTCGCTGGTATGGGATAGCGAACAGGTCCCCGACAGTGACGCTGCCTACCTGCGTATCACGGCCAGCGACGGGGTATATCAGCGGCAGGTGTTGCATGGCCCCTTTACCGTGGCCAACAGGCAGAGCCCCTTTGACGTGACATTGTCGCGCCCCCATCGGGGGGATACGCTGGGGCGCACTGCGACCGTGGTCTGGCATACCGATGGCGTCGCTCCTGATGAGGTAGAGGTGACCCTGTACTATCGCCAGGGGGATGATCCCTGGAAGCGGATCGTTGGGGGGCTGCCCGGTGCGGGTCAGTATGCCTGGGATACATCGGCTATCGAGCCTGGGACCGACTACACAGTGCGGGCCATGGCTCGCTCTGCGACGGGCAGAACCACGTCCGATGACATGGTCACAGATCTCACGCTCGTGGACAATGCGCCTCCCACCGTCGAGTTGATCTGGCCCAACGATCGGGTGCGACTGAGCACCGAGGCCGTCATCTTGTGGCGATCCGATGATCCCGATGACGATCCTCTCACCGTTGACCTGTACTATAGCGACAATGGCGGGCTGACCTGGTTCCCACTGGCTGAGAACCTGCCCGACAGCGGCTACTATGTGTGGCAGGTGGCCTTTTTGCCGCCTGGCAATACCTATCGCCTCAAGGTCGTCGTCAGCGATGGCTACGCCGAGGCCCAGGATCAGAGCAGGGGCTTGATCGCGCTGGGGCCCGAACTGCCGCCCGAGGTCGACCTGCTCTCGCCCCAGGGTGGGGATACGCTATCAGGTCTGTGGCCAATCCGCTGGTGGACGGTGGGGGCTTTGCCGGAGGATGTCGAGTTCGACATCATGATCCGAGTGGCGGGCTGGGGAGAGTGGCGCACGCTGGCCGAGGGCCTGCAGGCCCAGGATACCTTTATGTGGGATACGCGTCTCTACTCGAATGGCGGTTATGATCTGATGGTCCGAGCCCGACTGGACGATCAACGGTCCGTATCCAATGTCGCGACCTCCCTCGAGGTGTACAATGCGCGTGTGCAGCCGATCCAGGTCGAGCTGCTTGGCCCGTTGGGGGGCGAGACATGGACGGGTCTGCGCGAGACGCGCTGGCGTGTATATGGCGCAGAGGGACGCAGCCTGGAGGCGGCTCTGGAGATCAGCCCGGATGCTGGCAAGACATGGTATCCGCTGGCGGTGGTCGATGCCGACCAGGGACGCTACCTTTGGCAGACCGATGACTGGCCTTTTGCGGGGCGGTACCTGATGCGCATCACCGTCACCGATGGCGATAGGAGCGCGACCGCCCTCAGTCCGGGCGCCTTTACCCTGGCGGGCCGGGGCGGATTCCCCCCGCAGCTTACCATCACCTCTCCCACAACCGATGGCGAGCTGTTGGGCGATGGGCGCATCACCTGGATCGCCGAGGACGTCGACGATGACTCTTTGCTGATCGACATTCTGCTGACCGATGACGGGGGCGAGACCTGGCGTCCCCTTACGCGTCGGCTGCTCAACACGGGCGAGTATGTGTTGGACAAGCCCCTGGAGCCAGAGGGCGATTACCAGATCGCCCTGGTCGCCAGCGATGGCTTGCATCGGGTGGCCGTGCGTTCGGCGCCTCTTGCCACCACGGCCAAGGGGCTACGGCCGGCGGCGACCCTCATAGAGCCTGCGCCCCAGGCCGTGGTCACCGGCACGGTGCCTATTCTGTGGGAGGCCAGCGATCCGGACGAGGGCAGCCTGGGGATCGATCTGGCCTATAGTGACGATGGGGGGCAGACCTGGCACACCATCGCCGAGGGCTTGCCGGAAAGTGGGCAGTATGACTGGGAGACCGGCCGCCTGCTGAATGGCACCTATCTCTTGCGCCTGCGCGCATACAACGGCGACGGGAGCGCGATCCTCAGCGAGCCGTTGACTCTCGCCAATGCGGACCGCACGCCGCCCTATCTCTCCTGGGCAGGCTGGGGTATGATCCCGATGCAGACGGGGGCGTACGAGATTCTGTGGCGAGCCCATGATCCCGATGGTGATCTGCTATCGCTCTCTCTCGACTATAGCCTGGGGCCCCATGGCCCCTGGATGCCGCTGGCCCATGGTCTGGCCAACACCGGCCGCTATGTGTGGGACGGAGCGGCGGTGCCGAACACCTCTGACCTGTGGCTGCGGCTATCGGCAAGCGATGGGCGCTTGCAGAGCACGATTGTCAGCGAGGCGCCGCTCGACATTCACCATCCGGGCAACCCCAGCGCGGAACTGGTGACGCCCACCGGAGGCGAGGTCTGGACGGGCATGCAACAGGTGCGCTGGCGCGTGACGCACAGCACCGGGCCGGTTGAGGTCACGATGCAACACTCGTTGGATGGTGGACTGACCTGGAAGACGATAGAGGCCGATTTGCCGGCGGTGGGTGAGTATCTGTGGGACACGGCCCACATTGTCGATAGCTCTGCCGTGCTGCTTCGGATGCTGGCAACCCAGGGGACATCGCAGGGAGCGACTATACTGACAGAGCCTGTCATGTTGCGCGGGAACGAGAGCCGCGATCTATTGCCGCTGCCTTTTCGCTAGGGGTTCCATACAGTTCAACCATGGTTTGCGATTCCAGAGGTCTGCGCTATCATCTAGACACGTCTCGTCAGATACCAAGATCGAGGAAGAAGTGACCCGCAATGACAATCCGCCCAACGTGATTGTGCTGAATGCCTATTGGCTGGGCCTTTCATTCATGTGGAACTCGATCCACCCCCTGATTCTGCCGCTACTTATTCTGCAGTTGGGTGGTCTTGCCCCCAATACGGCCTATGGGATGCTCACCTTTCTCGGTTTGTGCATCGCCCTTGCGATACAACCCGTGAGTGGCGCCCTCAGCGACTATACCCGCACGCGATGGGGCCGGCGACGTCCCTGGATGATTGCGGGAACGATGTTGAGTATTCTCTGGCTGGTCGCCATGGTGGCCTCGCGCAGCTATTTGGGCATCGCGATCAGCTATATCGGGCTGCAGTTGTGCTCCAATCTGGCGCACGGGCCAGCGCAGGGCCTGATCCCCGACCTGGTACCGGATGACAGGCGCGGCGTGGCCTCGGGCGTCAAGAATCTGCTGGAGATGCTGGGTGTGATCGCTGCCTCGTTGATCATCAGCCGGCTGGTGGGAACCTCGACGGCTGCGCTGGTGGCCGCCACGCTGCTGATCAGTGTTGTTCTGCTGGCGGGACTCGCCGTGACGGGCCGGGGCATTCACGAGGATCTGGACGAGATGCCGAGCCCGGTCGCACCCCACTCGCTCGGGCAGCAGATCAAAGATGTGATGAATATCCGCGTGCGCGAGCATGGAGGCTATGCCAAGCTGCTGGCCTCACGCTTTTGCATGTTCCTGGGCATCTATGCCGTGCAGTCCTTTGCCTTTTTCTACTTTATGGATGTGCTGCGGATCGAGGCGCCCGCGCGGGCTATGGGGAGCATGATGACCGTGATCGGCATCTCGGTGCTGGTGGCGGTGTATCCTGCGGGCCTCCTCTCGGAGCGGTGGGGCCGCAAGCGGCTGAGCCTGGCAGCCTGCGGCATCGTCGCTTGTGGCATGGCGCTGCTGACGGTGTTGCGGCAACCGGGATGGATTCCGGTGCTTGGGGTGCTGATCGGCGTGGGCATGGGTATTTTCAACAGCGTGAACTGGGCCTGGGCCACCGATCTGGTGCCGGCCAGCGAGGCGGGCAAGTACCTGGGGCTCTCGAACCTGGCCACGGCCGGATCGGCGGCATCCTCGCGGCTGTTTGGGCCGCTCATTGATCTGGTCAACCGGTGGAGCCCCAACACGGGCTATCTTGTGCTGTTCGTGATCGCCACCCTGGCCACGCTTGTTGGCCTTTGGATCACTCTGCGCGTACCCGAGACCCGCCTGCCACCCTCAGCCCCTGAGCAAGTGGTACAGGGGAGGGTGACGCATCGGTCAGACCCGGTCCAATAGCCGGCATTTTGCTCCGTCCCTGTCGCCATATTACACTCGCTGCATCTCGCAAGGGAGGATCTCCCGTGGTTCGCGTGATTGCCGGAGCCGCCAAAGGCCGCCAACTCTATTCCGTGCCGGGAGAGGGCACGCGCCCCATCTCGGATCGGGTCAAAGAGTCGCTGTTCAGCATTCTGGGCCCCGATACAGAGGACAGCGTCTGGCTCGATATGTTTGCGGGCACGGGCAGCGTGGGCATCGAGGCGTTGAGCCGAGGCGCCTACCACGTCGTATTCGTCGACAAGGCGCATCAGGCGGTCAACACGGTGCGTCGCAATCTGGAGCTGACCGGCCTTGCTGAGCATGCCCAGGTGATCCGAGGGGATGCGCTGCGCTATGTCCGGCAGGTCAACCCTGACCCGCTGTTCGACTATGTCTATGTGGCGCCCCCACAGTACCGGGATCTGTGGGCCGAGGCCCTGGTGGCCCTGGATGAGAGGCCATTGCTGGCAGAGTACGGCCAGGTCATTGTGCAGATTCACCCCAAGGAGTATGGCCCTGTGGCGCTGCAGAGCCTGGAGGTGGTCGACGAGCGGCAATATGGCAGCACACTGTTGCTCTTTTACGAGCGCATAGAGCGTGATTCAGAGGATGCGTCGGATGCTTCCTCAGGTTGATGTGGGCGATCTCGTCACGCTGCGCAAGCCGCACCCCTGCGGCTCGTACGAGTGGGTGGTGACGCGCATCGGGACCGATATCGGTCTCAAGTGTGTGGGCTGTGGCCGGCGGGTGATGCTGCCCCGGGGCGTGTTCAACAAGCGGGTCAAGCAGATTCGCCGCCCCACCGCCGAGTAGGTCGTCGCCCGTGACCATGTACTCGCTGGACGACACCATTGCCGCCATCGCAACGCCGCTGGGCGAGGGTGGCGTCGGCATTGTGCGGCTGAGCGGCCCCGAGGCGCTGGCGGTCGCCGAGCGGGTGTTTGTCCCGGCGGGGCGCGCCTCTTTGCAGGCCCTGGAATCCCACAAGCTGGTCTATGGGCATGTGCGCGATCCGCAGGATGGCCATACCCTCGACGAGGTGTTGCTGGTCCTGATGCGAGAGCCCCGCTCGTACACCGGGCAGGACGTGGTCGAGATACAGGGGCATGGTGGGCCGGTGCCGCTGCGGGCGATTCTGGCGGCGTGCCTGGCCCAGGGCGCCCGCATGGCGTGCGAGGGCGAGTTCACTCTGCGGGCGTTCGTCAATGGGCGGCTCGACCTGGCCCAGGCCGAGGCGGTGCTGGACATTATAACCGCGCGCACCGAGGCCGCCCTGCGCGTGGCGGTAAACCAGCTGGGCGGCCGCCTGTCGGGCGTTGTGCAGGAGCTGCGCCGGGCTCTGCTAGAGACGCTGGCCTACCTGGAGGCGTCCATCGACTTTGGCGAGGACGTGCCCGAGCAGGACATTGGGCCCGAACTGGATGCCCTGGGCGAGAGGCTGGACTGGCTGCTGGGCGAGGCCGACCGCGGCATGATCTACCGGCAGGGGGTGCGCACGGCCATTGTCGGGCGGCCCAACGTGGGCAAGTCCAGCATCCTGAACCGGCTGCTGCGAGCCGAGCGGGCCATCGTGACTCCTGTGCCCGGCACGACTCGGGATACGCTGGAAGAGATGCTGAACATCCAGGGTGTGCCGCTGGTGCTCACCGACACGGCGGGCATCGCCGAGAGCCTGGACCTGGTGGAGCAACTGGGCATCGAGCGCAGCCGTCGATCCATCGCCCAGGCCGACCTGGCGCTGGTGGTGTTCGACGGGAGCGTGCCCCCCGGGCCCGAGGACGCCGAGGTGGCCGCCCTGGTGGCGGATCGCCCCGCCGTCGTGGCAGTGAACAAGAGTGAACTGGGCTCTACCCACGACTATGCCGGGCTCTTGCCCGCGGCGCCGCATATTGTCGTCTCGGCGCTCACCGGCGAGGGCCTGCCCGAGCTGGAGCAGTGCCTGGTGGAGACGGTGTTCGCGGGGCAGGTGGGCGCCACGGAAGAGCCCGTCGCCAGCAACCCGCGGCACCGGGACGCCCTGCGGCGGGCCCTGGCTCATGTGCAGGATGCGGGGCGTGCCATTGAGGCCGGGGTCCCCGACGATCTGGTGGCCATCGACGTGGCGGGGGCCGTCGACGCCCTGGGGGCCATCACTGGCGAGAGCGCCACGGAGGATCTCCTGGAGACGATCATTGGGCGTTTCTGCATCGGCAAGTGATACGACATTCGCGGCGGTATAGGAGCGAGGATCTGTGAAGCTGGCCATTGTCTGTTCGTGGCTGAACCAGTACGGCGGCGCCGAGCGCGTTCTCGAGGTGGTGCACGACATGTACCCCGACGCGCCGGTGTATACGTCGATCTACCGCCCCGAGACGCTGCCCGAGGCGTACCGTAGCTGGGACATCCGCACTTCGTTCCTGAACCGCATTCCGCTGGCCCGGCGCAAGCACCAGTTCCTGCTGCCGCTCTATCCCCTGGCCTTTGAGAGCCTGGACCTGCGGGGTTATGACGTAGTGCTCAGCCTCACCAGCGGCTTTAGCCATGGCGTCCTTACGCCCGCCAACACGCCCCATGTCTGCTACTGCCTGACGCCGGCCCGCTTTCTATGGAGCTATCACGCCTACATCGAGCGGGA
>SKRJ01000058.1 GCA_007118555.1 Anaerolineae bacterium
GCGGTCAATTCGCCCTCGGCAATCTCGAGATTGACATCGCAGAGGGCCTGGACCTCTACCTCGCCCATCATATAGATCTTGCAGATATCTTGGAGCTGAATCAGCATCAGCCACCCCCAAAGTTAAAGTCAAAGAGGCCATCACGGGGCCGACCCACGACGACCTCCTGTCCCTCTTCCAACCCGCTAAGAACCTCGGTAAACTCGAGCGACGTGGCGCCGATCTCGACCGGCACACGCTCGATCTGTCCATTCTCTACGATCTCGACATAGCGCCCCTGGGCGTCTCGGCGCAGGGCCCGGCTCGATACGAGCAGCGCATCGTCGCGGCGGGCCACGGTGATGTCCACCGAGGCGGTCATCATTGGCCGGATTACCAGATCGGCGTTCTCCGAGTTGATCTCGACGCGGACATCATAGACCACGATGCCCTGGACGTTCGCTCCCGTGAGCGCAACGCGGGTGACCTCGCCCTGGAGAGGCTGCCCCAGATAGGCATCGAGCACCACCTTGGCCTCCTGGCCCTCGCGGATGCGGCCGATCTCTGTCTCGTCGATGTTCACCACCATGTGGTACGCCTCGGCGTCCACCAGGGTCGCCACCGGGTTGCCCGGGGCGGCTGCATCGCCCACCAGCATGTTGACCGTGGCGATGGTGCCAGGGGCGGGAGCCACCAGCACGGCATCATCCAACCGCCGGCGCGCAATCTGGACATTCACCTCAGCCTGGGCCACCTGGGCGTCCGCAATAGCGATATCCTCTGCGGAGGCGCCGCGTGTGGCGCGCTCAAACTCGGCCTCCGCCCGCACCACCTGTGCCCGCGCATTCTCCAACTGGCTCAGGGCCTGATCCACCTGCGCCTGGGCCCCAGCCACGTCCTGGGGACGGGCGCCCGACCGGATCTGCTCCAATTGCAGATCGGCAATACGGACGCCTTCTTCGCTCCGCTGTGTGGTGGCATTAGCCTGGTCGCAGTCGGCCTGACTGACCGTAGGGACTACACCCACCCGGCCACAGATGGCGTCTCGCTGGGCCTGTGCGCCCCAGAGGGCGTTCTTGGCCTCCTCGACACGGCGCTCGGCAATGGCGATCTCTTCCGCCGTGGCGCCCGCCTGCACGCGATTGAGGTTGGCCCGCGCCGCGGACACGCCGGCCTCGGCCGTCTGCACGCCCACGCGCGCAATGTCGACGGACGCCTCGGCCACGGCCAGGTCCTGGTCGGTGGGCCCCACAACGGTACGTGTCCGCTGGGCCTCGGCGATGGCCAGAGCGGCCTCCGCCTGCTGAAGATTGAGGACCATGTTCGTGTCGTCGAGGCGAGCCAGCACCTGCCCGGCGGTGACCAGATCCCCAGCTTCCACCATGATCTCGGCGATGGTGCCCGCGGTGTTAAAGGCAAGGGCCTGGGTGCGCTCGGCGCGCACACTGCCCGTTGCGCTCACTCGGGCCTCAAAGACATCGCGCGTTACGGGCGCCGTCGTGATGCCCTGCAACGCATCGCTACTGTTGTTGCCTGTAAGATGCCCATACAGCAGCCAGCCAGAGCCAAGGGCTGCGAGCACCAGAATAATCGTTACAACTCGTTTCATCAAACAGCCGCTCCTCTAGTCGATCCCATGAAAAGCGCAACCAAGCAGGCTCGCCGTCAGCCTGGCGCTGACCAAAGCGGGCAAAATGCGCAGTCCCGTGATAGCCATCCAGAGGCCCAAAGCAGTGAATGCGGCTTTGCCCATCGATATGCCAAGGGCCACGCTCACAGTAGAAACTACTACCAGTCACCAACGGTTAGCTACTCTAACAGTTAGCATCGCTAATTATAACCCGACATGGCCCAACCCGCCAAAAACCACCGGGGATCGTATACCGGTCCCATCTGGTGCTGCGCGACGAATCATAGAAGCCCTAGATCCTCAGACCGAGGGAACCAGCAACCCAGGCCTAGGGAATCGGAGGGAATGGAAGAAGGATGGAGCCAAAAAAGAGACGATATGGAAAAGGGTGACGAGGAAGGAGCCCAGACAGGTCCCATGATCGCCAGAAACAGGGAGACTCAGCCCTGCTCCGCGGCCAGCTCGAGGCGCAGGCGCTGCAACCAGCCCGAGGCCAACGCCTGCGGTGTCGCTGCCATATACAACAGCCACCTCTCCTGCTCCGGGGCCTGGACCAAGCCCATGCCAAAGCGCCGGGGAGGCACGATCTGATGCCCCACGGCGCCCCCTGCCACGAGCAGCAGAGCCACGACAGCCAGGCCAATCCCGGGGGTGTGCCACAGGGCCAGTACGACCCCCCGCTCGGGCACCAACTGCAGCGTGATATCGCCAACGCGCAGGTCGGCCGGTTCGGAGAGGAACACCTCTTCCAGCAGATCGCCCTGCAGACCGTCCAGCACCTGCACCTGAATGCAGCATGTGGCCGCGTTCTCGCCCACAAAGAGAGAGCGCACGAGGAGATGGGCCTCGGGCAGAGCGAACAGATGCTCTTCCTGTCCGCCAAAGGCCACGCGCTGCAACAGACTGGCGGGCCGGCTGCCTACCATGGGGTATAGCTCCAGGCCGCTGCCCGCCTCATCGAGCGCCACGATCCGAGCCGCAGGCAGATCCTGGGCGACAGAGAGCCACAATCCTCGGTGGCGCGTGATCTGCCTGACTCCCAGGCGCAGGTCGCCCCGGGGCACGGCCCCATCGTTGACCCAGAGCTGGGTCGCCGCCAGCCGTAGCTCCTGCTCTGGCTCGTGAAGCAGCTCGATCTCTCGCAACGCAACCCGCCACGAAACGGGCGTAGCGACAGACGTTGGCTCGCCCAGCACCAGGGCCGGGCTGGCGCTGGCCCAGCCGCCCCGCCACAGGAGCGACAGGGCAAGCACGAGTCCCAGGCAGCCCAGATAGAGACTTGCGACCAGAGCCCGATGCGGCAGGGGCCGCGTAACCACCGCCTGAAGGCTTTTGTTCTCCGCTTTTGTCGGTGCCACGTCCCACCCGGAGCGTCTCAGAGTCGCCAGCAGGCGCTCCCATTGGGGCTCGCGAGC
>SKRJ01000415.1 GCA_007118555.1 Anaerolineae bacterium
GGGCGCAGCTTTTGCAGGAGCAGATCCTCATAGCTGCGTTCGGGCGGGCGGGGCCAGAAATCGACCATCACCGGTTTGCCACAAAGCTCGCCCGCGGCCACGGCCCGCTCGACATTGTCCCAGGGTCCATGTGTGTCATCCCAGGGCTGCCAGGTCCAGTAATGGGCCAGCTTGACGCCCACCGCCACGTCGGGATAGGCGCACACGGTTTCGGCTGCACTCTCGGGGATCATGCGCGCTACGTCCTGCTCGAAATCGCCGCCCATGCCCAGGTTGACGACGTTGCAAAAGGCCAGCACCCGCGTCTTGGAGCGGTTGACGACCTGCTCCACAAAATCGCCAAAGTTCGCGGCGCCCGCCGAGCCCGCATCCACCATCGTCGTGATGCCCGACGAAAAGCTCTGGGCATCCGCCACGACGCTGATATCGAAATGCTGGGGGTAGACGTGCACGTGCATGTCGATGAGGCCCGGCGTGACATACAGACCCGTGACGTCCACCACCTGCTCGGCCTGCTCGGGTGCCAGGTCTCGTTCGACCGCGGCGATGCGCCCGCCGGCGATGGCCACATCCATGACGCCATCGCGTCCATTGGCCGGATCGATGACATGCCCTCCCTTGAGCAGCAGATCGAAACGCTCTCCCGTTGGTTGATCGCTCTGTGTCACCATGGAACCTCCCTGGATCTCGCGCGCGTCTCGGCTCGTTAGCCACAGAATAGAGCAGATCGAGCGTGCCCGTCAAGGATGGCCTGTGCACTGGCCTCGCTGACACCACATTCGCCCTTGACAAGAGCCCTGCAGGATAGGATTCGTGCCCCGTCGGGCCAACTCGCCCGAAACAATGCGCCATGCTATACTAACCAAGCGTGTCTGCAACACCGTCGCGACGAGACGTTGCACAACTGACCGAGAAAAGAGCAAGATTATGCTGATTGATCTGCATGTACATACCTCCCGCTACTCGTCCTGTGGGCGCTCGACGCCCGAGGAGATGATCGAGGCCGCTATCGGGCTCGGCCTGGACGGGCTGGTATTCACCGAACACAGTGTGTTGTGGCCCGAGGACGAGCTGGCCGAACTGCAGGAGGCCTACCCTCGCATCCGGCTCTATCGTGGCTTTGAGGTGAACACGGCGGGCGGCGATGACTATCTCGTCTATGGCATCACCGACCCCGAGCTCATGGCGGCGGGCATCGATGACGCCGAACTCATCCAAGAGGTTCGGGCGCTTGGTGGCGCCATCGTGCTGGCGCACCCCTACCGGTACCATGAGCCTTCCGAGGCCATCGAGCAGTACCCGGTCGATGGCATCGAGATCATGAGCAGCAACATCTACAACTATGCCCACAGGCCCGCCGTCGCTCTGGCACAGCGCATGGGCGTGCCGACCATCGCCGCCTCGGACGGACACCATGTAACCATGCTGGGCATGTATGCCATGGAGGTCGACCATTTGCCCGATTACGAGCAGGATCTGGTCGAGATGCTGCAGGCGGGCGAGATGCAGCCCTATGTGGATCAGGACCGCGTGGATGAGGAAAACCAATCGTTGAGCGCCGAGATGCCCGAGATCCTGCACCTGATCGAGCGGGGCCTGGACGACATGGACATCCGCGAGCGCCTCTCCATTTACGTCAACCTGACCGTTATGCAGGGCCTGCGCAAAGGGCGCGACGTGTTTCGCCCCTATCGCGCGGCGCAGCCTGTGCACGAGTCCGGTGCGCGCACCAGGTCATAGCATCTACCGTCCGCACCCTGCGGCCCACGCCCCTGCAACATACACCGGCTCGGGCAGCGTACGCGTGATCTCGTCCAGCCGGTAGCCCATACCGGGGCCTCTGACGCTCTCCAGGCGCACCTGGCCCTCCCTCCGCCGGTAGAGGCCAGGATGCACGGCCGCCTCCGACCGCGACGCATCGGGGTAGAACTGCATGGCGTTCGTCTCGACACCCATGATGGTGCCGGCGTGGGCCGCCAGCAGCACATGGGGGATCTGGGCCAGCATCGGGTTGGTCAAATCCTGTACCATGAGCGTCATCCCATGGGCCCGGGCCCAGCAGAGCGCCAACAGCGCCCCCGTCAGCGTCTTGCAGGTCTTGAGGGCCACCCCCGTCCAGCCCAACGAGCGCCCCAGGCGCACCAGCCGCCAGTCGTGGGCGCTCTCATCCATGAACAGGGGCTTGCGCGCCGAGACGCTGTGCACCGAGATGCGATGGGCCTCCAGGTCATAGGGAAAGGGCTGCTCGACATAGAGCAGCATGCCATAGAGGCGCGGATGCTCGCCCAGCAGCCGATCCAGGATCTCGTTCACATAGGCCGGATCGGTCACGGTGCAGTTGAAATCGGTGCTGAGCCAGTATACTTCCCCTGCGACGGCGATCTCGCCCACCGACACGAGCCGCTGATAGTCCCACGCCATATCGTTGCCCCGCAACTTGACCTTGAGGCAGCGCAGGCCGTCCCGCTCGATCCAATCCCCCAACAGCACCGGGTAGCCGTCGTCGGGCTCATCGCCGGTGAGGTCGTCGGGCGTCAGGGGGTCGAGCCCGCCGACCAGGTGCCAGGCCATCAGGCGCTCGGCTCGCGGTCGCAAGTAATCCTGGGGATAGCGCCCCCGGAAATCGACGCCCGCGAGCGCCGGCTCCAGGAACGCGGCCAGATCGTGCGCCATGTGGGCCTCGTTGTAGGTGTCGAACACCGGCTCTCCCAGCATCTTCCCATAGGCATCGTGCAACGCCAGATCAAAGGCGGAGCAACAGACCAGAGCCGCCAGCCAGGGCATGGGCTCTTGGCCCTGGCGCTCATGATTGAGCTCATCCAGCAGAGCGGGCAGCCGCTCGGCCTGGAACCGATGCGAGACGGCAATGGGGTGCCCCGTCATCGGCCAATCGGTACAGGCCGCCGCCAGCTTGAGGGTGAAGCGCTGCAGCGCCTCCAGCCGCTCGGCATAGGATAGCGCGCTGGGCCACACCCACTGCACGCTCAACGGCGTCTCGCCCCACCCCACGGCGGAAC
>SKRJ01000447.1 GCA_007118555.1 Anaerolineae bacterium
GATCTCGAGCCAGGCCGTGCCCGGACCGGTGATGCGCTGCAGGATGAACCCCTCGCCGCCAAAGAGGCCCGCGCCCAGACGCCTGCGGAAATGCATCTCGATGTTGACGCTCTCCTCCGCCGCCATAAAGGCGTCCTTTTGGCAGATCAGGCTCTCCCCCGCCCGGAGCTCAAAGGGCAGGATGGTGCCGGGCGCCTCGGGGGTGAACGTCACCATGCCGGTGCCGCTCTGGCAGGTATAGCTGGTCATGAATAGCGACTCGCCCGCCATGCGACGCCCCAGGCCGGCCAGCAGCCCGCCCCGGGTGCTGGTGTCCATCTTGATGTCGCCCGTCATCCAGGCCATGCCGCCGCTCTCGGTGTACACCGACTCGCCGGCCCGCAGGGTGACGTCCACCGACGGTAACATGCCACCATGGATCTCGTATTCCATCCTTCTCTCCCTCTGACCGCACTCGCGGTTGCTTGGTATCAGTCCTGCTCGGATCCCTCGTTGCCCTTGTCCTGCTCGTGATTGTGGGTGTGTCCCTCGCTGCGCATCCAGCGGGGCACGCGGAGCGTCGTACGCTCGAAACGCTCCATCGTCCTGGCCAGGTCAGTGCGATCCCTGGCCACATACAGGGCCAGCGCCTCGCGCACGACGCGGACGAAATGATGCAAGCGATCGTTCCAGCAGGCGGGGTCCTCCCATCGAAAGCCATTCAGCGGCGCATCGAGCATGCTGGCCCGCAACGCAGCGCTCAGCTCGAGCTGGACGCCGCCCTGCTCGGCGCCGTTGAAAAAGTAGGCCCGGGCATGGTCGACGCCCGGCGTGTCCGAGGGGCGCGCGTCGAAACCGGCCTCCTTCAGGGTGTGCAGCAGCAGGTTGCGCAGCGTCTCGTTGCTGCCGCCCACCTGCACCGTCATGCCCACATCGGCGGCCCCGGCGATGCTCAGCACGGTCTTGCTGTGACCGATCAGGTTGTCCAGCCGCATCTCGCTGGCGCGCAGGGGCGAGATGCGCAGCGCATCGTTGCCGTTCTCGCGCAGCCCGCGAAAGGTGTACAGGCTGTGCTCGCGCCCGGCGATGGCATCGGCCAGCTCGCTCGTCAGCGGCTCGATGCCCCCGCCGTGCAGCGCGACGATGGCCACATAGCTGGCGACCTGCCGCACCTCGACGCCATAGTCCACATCCTTGACCGCCGAGAGCACAACGGCGCTATAGTCTCGCAATGGCTCGTGCATAAGATGAATACTCCTCAATCGCTAACAATGCTAGATGAACGGCACCGAGCCGTCGCGGGTCTCGGGCAGGGCGCGGCGCCAGGGCTTGTAGGGATGCGCCTGAAAGTAATCGTCGTTCAGCGCGATCCCCAGGCCGGGGCGCTCTGACAGTGTCAGATAGCCGTCGGCGTAGGCCACCGGCTCGTCCACCAGATCGCGCCGAGGCGACTCGTCGTCCAGATGGTACTCCAGAATGAGAAAGGTCGGCAGGGTCAGGGCCAGATGGGCGTTGACGGCCGTAGCCAAAGGCCCCATCGGGTTGTGGGGCGCGATGCTGACATAGTCGGCCTCGGCCAGCGCCCCGATCTTTTTCAGCTCGGTGATGCCGCCGCAACAGCACACGTCGGGCTGGATGATGTCCGCGGCGCGGGCGCGCAGCAGGTCGCGAAAGGCCCACTTGGTATAGAGCATCTCGCCGGTGGCGATGGGCGCCGCCGCCTTGCGACGGACCTCGGCCAGGGCCTCGATGTTCTCGGGGCGCAGCGGCTCTTCGACGAACAGCGGCCGAAAGGGCGCCACCACCTCGCACAACTCGATGGCGCGCACTGGCTCCAGGATCTGGGCGTGAGGGTCCAGGGCGATCTCGATCCCGTCGCCCAGGCCCTCGCGCAGCAGCGCCATCTTTTGCTCGACCTCGCGCAGCGTCTCGGGCCAGGACAGGGTGTGGTGGTCGGGCGGCAGCGGATTGGTCTTGATGGCAGTAAAGCCGTGCTCCTGCACCAGGCGTTGCGCGTTGGCCAGCGTCTCTTGGGGCGTGGCGCCGCCGGGGTTCTGATAGACGCGCACTTTATCACGGCAGCGCCCACCAAGGAGCTGGTACACGGGCACGCCCAGGGCCTGGCCGATGATGTCCCACAGCGCCTGATCGATGCCGCTGAGAGCCGAGTTGATCACCGATCCACCGGGGAATCGCGAGCCGATATACAGCTTTTGCCAGATCCCCTCCATGTCGTGAGGGTCCTCGCCCGCCAGCCAGTCGGCGAAATAGTCCACGGCCTCGGCGGTGGCGCGATCGGGCCCCACGCTATAGGCCTCGCCGACGCCACTCAGGCCCTCGTCGGTGTGCACCCTGACAAAGCACAGGTTGCGCCGCCCCACGGCCGTCAGATAGGTCTCGATGCCGGTGATCTTCATGCCGCCTCCTGCCTCGCCCTATTCGCCACTATGCTCCCAACGAGCGGCCCGCCGCGGATTGTGGTCGCGCCCCAGGCCCAGGCCGGCGCCGCCGGTCACGGCGTTCATCACCCGCAGCCACACGTCGCCCTCGGGGCCCAGCTTCTCGTGCTTGAAGCGATGGTCGGATTTTCGAATGTACTCGGCCAGATCGTCCAGCAGCAGCCGGTAGCGGGCGATCTGGGGTTGCAGCAGCCGCTGCAGGATGACCTCGTCACTGACCAGGCCGACCGCCCACGCCAGATGCGGCAGGCAGAGCCCCTCCCCCTCGATATAGGCCTCGTACAGCTTTTCGTCGTCCAGGAACGCGATCAGGAGCTCCAGATTGTCCTGGGTGGCCCGCTCCTTGATCAGGCACGCGGGACAGGGCAGATCCGGCGACAACCGCCCGCCCAGTCCGCGCCCGTGGGAGCCGGCGCCCCGGATGCGATCGCGCAGCGAGCCGGCCTCCAGCCTGCCCTCCTCCATGACCTCTACCACCCGACGCAACAGTGTCTCATAGATCAGCGCGGTCCCCAGGGGGCGGCCCGGTTTGTTGCGGAGCATCTCTACATGCTCGCTGCAAAAGCCGTGGGA
>SKRJ01000443.1 GCA_007118555.1 Anaerolineae bacterium
AGCCTTGACACTCTTCTTTACGCCGCCTATACTATAGTCACAGGCTTCCGGAAACGTGGGGCATCGGCCGGGGGATCGGTGTTCCGCGAGCAACTCCGCACATCAAGATGCATCCCGATCCGACGAAAAGCACGAATCAGGACCGTCCAGGCATGCAAGCGAGATGTCGCCTTGGGAGGCTATCGCCCATGAGCGCAGAATGGTACCAGGTTTTGATCGGCGATCAGCACGATGCACCGCTCTGTCGCGCCGACAATCGTCCCACAGTCAGCATCGTCATTCCGGCCCTCAACGAAGCCGAGAGCCTACACCATGTGCTTTCGCGCATTCCTGAGGACTGGGTTGATGAGGTTCTGTTGGTGGATGGGCACTCGAAGGATGCAACGGTTGCTGTCACACGCAGGGCCCGGAACGCCACCCGCATCGTGATGCAGCAGGGTCGAGGGAAGGGCGCCGCCATCCGTAGTGGCTTTGCTGCTGCGCGAGGAGACATTGTCGTCACCGTGGATGCTGATGGGTCGACGGATCCGGCCGAGATCCCTGCCTTTGTCGGGGCGCTGGTTTCGGGCGCCGATTTTGCCAAGGGTTCGCGCTTTATGCAGGGAGGCGGCACCGACGACATGCCGTTCCACCGGCGTCTGGCCAACAAGGGGCTTACCATGCTGGCCAATCTGATTGCGGGTACCCAGTACACCGACATCACGTATGGCTACAACGCTACCTGGCGGCGCCATGCCGGCGCTATGGCGCTGGACGTTGACGGCTGGGCCAATGAGATCCTCACCAACATCCGTGTAGCCACAAACGGCTTGCGTGTGGTCGAAGTGGCCAGTTTCGAGCGAGAGCGCGTCGCCGGCCAGGCCAAGTTGGCCGCGCTTCCCGCCGGCTGGACCATTCTAAAGGCCATGCTCAAGGAGCCCTTAGTCGAGAGGCGTCGCCGGCGTCAGATGCATGGCGCCCTGTCCGAGAGAGACATACTGCGTCTCGGCCATGACGACTTTACGGAGCTGCTCTTCTGGGAGGAGGCTTGGCCTCCCGACCGTGAACAAGAGCGTGCGCCGTCTATGGCAAAAGGGACAGCGCCCGTCGATCGTGTGGCTTGACCGTCGCCCGATAGATTCTTCCTCCCCCGCCTGATCAGGCGCTGCACACATGGCCCATCGACGCGCCCTCCTACCTCCAGCGGGCCCGCAGCCATGTCGGCCTGGACGACCCCGAAAGGGCCGTGGCTGCTTATGCCCGATTCCCGGCGACGACGGAGCGCAAGGTCTGTCCCGGCTGCCGCGATAGGGCTGAGGCATACATCGCAGAGCACTGCTAGCGGAATCAGGACGGACTGGTCGTCGGTGCACCGTTTGGGGTCACGCAACGTTGACAATGTTGCGCCAGAGGGTTGCATTCCTGACAGAGCTAGTCTACAATAGAAACTGAGGCGAGGTATGTCATGGATGACATCCTCTCCTTTTTGTAGCCCCGAGCCGTTCATCGCATCCGCCTACCGAGTGAAAAGAGCCGATCGACACAGCAAGAGGCGTGGCGGTTGGTTCACGTGCCCAGTCTTGTGCGTCAGTGGAGGCAACGAACCATGAACACAGCATTCAACTCCTTCGCAAACTCTGCCGCTATCCACCGTGACAGCCCGTGCCGGCCCGACAACCGCCCCACCGTGAGCGTCGTCGTACCGGCCCTCAACGAGGCAGAGAGTCTCCCGTATGTGCTTCCACGCATCCCCAACGAGTGGGTCGATGAGGTATTGCTCGTAGATGGACGCTCACAGGACAACACCGTGGACGTGGCCTGCAGCGTCCGCGGCAAAACCCGCATAGTGATGCAACAGGGCAAGGGCAAGGGGGCTGCCATCCGGAGCGGGTTTGCCGCCGCCCGGGGCGACATTGTCATCACCATGGATGCCGATGGCTCGATGGATCCGGCCGAGATCCCGGCCTTTGTGGGCACGCTGGTTTCGGGCGCCGACTTTGCCAAGGGCTCGCGCTTTATCCAGGGAGGCGGCACCGACGACATGCCCTTTTACCGGCGCCTGGCCAACAAGGGTCTGACGATGCTGGCCAATCTGATTGCCGGCACCCACTACACCGATATCACGTATGGCTACAACGCCACCTGGCGGCGCCATGCGGGCGCCCTGGGGCTGGATATTGACGGTTGGGCGAACGAGATCATCACCAATCTGCGCGCCGCCCGCAACGGGCTTCGGGTGGTCGAGGTGGCCAGTTTCGAGCAGGAGCGCGTCGCCGGCCAGGCCAAGCTGGCGGCCTTTTCCGCCGGATGGACCATCCTAAAGGCCATGCTCAGGGAGCCCTTTGCAAACAGGCGTCGTGCCCGACAGGACGGAGAGGTCACGGAAGAGAGCATCCTGCGCTTGGGGGGCGACGAGTCTCAAACTCTGGTTTCCTGGGAATGCGACCCCCCTGCCGAAATCGAGGAGGCATCGGCCGAGTCCAACGGTCATAACGTCCCGCATGAGATCGAACCGACGCGCTGAGGGAGCGAGCCATGTCGCATGAGCTGCCCAAGCCGCACCCGGAACCCGCTGCCCGCGATGCGGACGAGAGCCCTGCGCGCGTGGCGGTGATCATCGTGCACTGGATGAACATGTCGGACACGGTCGAGTGCCTGGCTTCGCTCGCCGCCGTCGAGTACGAGGCCCTGCAGGTCGTGGTCGTCAACAACGGCTCGCCCGATTGGGACGAGGCCGCGGCGCGGCGCGTGCTGTCCACGGTGCACGTGGTCACATCGCCGGAAAACGTGGGCTTTGCCGCCGGCAACAACCTGGGGATCGCCCACGCGATAGAGAACGGCGCCGAGCTGCTGCTCTTGCTGAACAATGACACGATCATAGAGCCCGATCTGGTACAGGCCATGCTGCCGGCCTTTGACGACCCGCGGGTGGGCATCGCGGGGCCCATCATCACCTACTATGATCATCCGGCGACGGTATGGTCCGCCGGGGGCGTGATAAACCGCTGGCTGGGCTATACCCTGAACCCACAGATGGATCGCCCGTTGGCCGACGTCTTGGCCCAGGGAGATCGGACCGTCGACTATATCAATGGCTGCGCCCTGATGGTGCGCCGAGGCGTGTTCGAGCAGGTAGGCGGGCTCTGGGAAGAGTACTTTCTCTACTTTGAGGAAGCGGACTTTTGCCTGCGGGCCCATCGCGCCGGTTATCTCAGCAGACTGGTGGCCCAACCGCTGGTGCGCCACAAGGTATCGGCCAGTGGTGGCGTGCGGGGCAGCAACGCCCTGACGCCCTCCAAGGCCTACTACTTTGGGCGCAACGTGTTCCACCTGCTGCGCCGCAACAGCCGCGGCCTGTGGGCGGTCTCTGGCACGGCCAGCCAGTTTCTTGTGGTGTTTCCGTATCATTTCGTCCAGTCGGTCCGCGCCCGCCGCCCGGGCGCAATGCTCTCGTACCTGGCTGGCATGTGGGACGGCATGCGCGGGCGTGTGGGCCGGCGCGACGCATAGAGACCCCCATGCAAAGGCGCGCCCACACCCATGCGATCGGTGACGCGAGGAGATTGATACATGACGCAGTCGACCATTGATGTTTCCGTTGTAGTGCGCACCTATACCGAGGACCGTTGGCATTACCTGGTCGAGGCGCTCGAGTCGGTTCTGTCCCAGACCCGGCCGCCGCGCGAGCTGGTCGTGGTGGTCGATCACAACCCGGCGCTGCTGGCCAGAACCAAGGAGCGGTTCCCCACCGCGCTGGTTGTTGAGAACACCGAGCCCAGGGGCTCTGGCGCCCTGAACAGCGGCGTCATGGCATCGAGCAGCCAGGTGATCGCCTTTTTGGATGACGATGCCGTCGCCGACCCCGACTGGCTGGAGCGGCTTGTGGAGCCGTATGCCGACCCACTGGTGCTGGGCGTCGGCGGCTCGATTCAGCCGCTCTGGGAGACGCCCACGCCACCGCGCTGGTTTCCGCAAGAGTTTCTCTGGGTCATCGGCTGCACCTATCGCGGGCTGCCCGAGACCACGGCGCCGGTACGGAATCTGATCGGCTGCAATATGTCGCTCCGCCGCAGCGTCTTTGAGGAAATCGGCGGCTTTCGCAGTGGCATCGGGCATGTGGGCGGGCGCCCCAAAGGCGATGAAGAAACCGAGCTGTGTATCCGTGTCGGCCAGCGCTGGCCAGACGACGTCCTGCTGCACCATCCGGCGGCCCGCGTGTCGCACAAGGTGCCCGCATCCCGCGCCCGTTGGAGCTATCTCTACTCCCGCTGTATGCTCGAGGGCCGCTCCAAGGCGCTCATGGGCAGCCTGGTAGGCAGCCGCGACGGCCTCTCGGCGGAACGCGCCTATGTATCGCGCACCCTGCCGCGGGGCGTTCTAAGAGGCCTGGCCGACACGGTCCGCGGCGACTGGAGCGGGCTGGCCCGCTCCTGGGCCATCGTCTCGGCACTGGCGGTTACGGGGGCCAACTATGCCGCCGGGGCTGTGCATCAGCGGCTCCGACCGGTGTCCGGGGACTATGGTATCGTCCCCATCGCACCCATCCGGCGCTCTGAGGCGGGCCATGAGTAGCCAACCCATGCGCATCCTGATGCTGACCCAATCGTACCCGCCGATCTTTGGCGGCATCGAACGGCATGTCCGTGACCTTGGACAGGAGCTTGCATCACGCGGCCACAGCGTGTCCGTCGTAACCCTGCGTCAGCAGGAAATGGCGCCCTTGGAGCAGGACGGCGACGTGCGCGTGTACCGCATCCGGGGCACGGTGCATCGCTTTGCCAGTCTGCTCTTTCGCAACCCTGAGCGGTGGTATGCGCCGCCCTTTGCCGACCCCGGCCTGACGGCCGCCATGCGCCGCATTATCGCGCAAGAAGAGCCCGACATTGTGCATGCCCACAATTGGATGGTGCACTCGTACCTGCCGCTGGCGCGTCGCAGCGGGCCGCCCCTGGTGGTCACCCTGCACGACTATGGCCTGCGGTGTCCCAAGTGGGTGCTCATGTACGAGGGTGCCCCCTGCTCGGGGCCGGCGATGCGCAAATGCATGAGCTGCACCGCCGACCATTATGGGCGCGTCAAGAGCGTGGTGACGGTATTGGCAAGCCGCCGTTGGAGCGCCATCGAGCGCTGCCGGACGGCCCTGTTCCTGCCCGTGAGCCAGGCCGTGGCCGACGGGAACGCCCTGGCGCAGCATCACCTGCCCTACCAGGTGATTCCCAACTTTTTGTCCGATTGCGACCCGGCGCCGCCGCAGGAGAGCGAGGCGCTCCAGCCCTATCTCGACCAGCTCCCGGATCGCGAGTACATCCTCTATGTGGGCGCCTACGGCCGCTTCAAAGGGTTTCACATCCTGCTCGATGCCTACGGCCGCCTGGTGCAGGCGCAGGGACAGAACAATGTGCCTCCCCTGGTGTTGATCGGCTATGAGACCAGCGAGTTCCCTCTGGCAAGCACGCCTCTGCCGCCCGGCGCCGTCGTCCTGCGGCACTGGCCTCATGATGCCGTGATGGAGGCCTGGCGGCGCTCTATGCTGGGCGTGGTGCCCTCAATCTGGCCCGACCCCTGCCCGACCGTGGCGATGGAGGCCATGGCCATGGCCAAGCCGGTCATTGCCACACATATCGGTGGCCTGGTGGACATTGTCGCCGATGGCGAGACGGGCCTGCTGGTGCCTCCCGACGACCCGGCGGCCCTCGCCCACGCCCTGGCAGAGCTGCTGGCCGCTCCGGAACGGCGCCGAAAGATGGGCGTCGCCGGGCACCGGCGGCTCGGGCTCTTTTGCGCCGCAGCCGTTGTGCCCCGTATCGAGCAGGCATACCGTGATGTGCTGCAAGGGCGTGAGCGCTCCGAGCCCCTGCCCCGAAAGACCACCTCCCCATGAGCGATCCGGCGTACCTCAACCACCGGGCATCGCGCAGGAGCCCCTGGCTCGTCCCCATGCTGCTGGCTGCCCTGGGCGGCCTGTTCGTTGCCGTGGCCATGACGGCGGCACGACACGGCCTCGACTATGCTGACCTGGGCTACTGGGCGGGGTTGCTGCTCATGCTCGTTCCGGTGGCGGCGCGCCTCACAAGGAGCTCGCCGACGCGCAGCGAGCGGGTGATCCTGCTGGTGGGCCTGGGCCTGTGGCTTTATCTGGTCAAGCTCCTGCACAGCCCCACGGCGCTGACCTTTTATGACGAGTTGCTGCACTGGCGCACCGCCACGGACATTCTGGCCAGCGGCCGTCTGTTTGGTGAGAACCCACTGCTTCCCGTGAGCCCCTACTATCCCGGTCTGGAGAGCGCGACCCTCCTGTTGGCCCAGTTCGCAGGGCTGCCTCTGTTCGAGGCAGCGCTTCTCATGCTGGCAACGGCGCGGATCCTGGGCGTGCTCGCGCTCTTTTTGCTATACGAGCAGGTGACGCGCTCGCATCGACTTGCCGGGCTGGCGACGCTGATCTATGTAACCAACCCCGCCTTTGTCTATTTCGACAAGCAGTTCGCCTACGAGTCACTGGGGCTTCCCCTCGTGCTCCTGCTCCTGTGGCTCGAGGCCCGGCGCCAGAGCGAGACCACCCCGGCGCGCCATGCATTCACGGCTCTGGCGGTACTGATCCTGGCCGTCGTCATCATGACCCACCACCTTTCATCCTATGCTCTCTCGGCATTCCTGGTGTTGTGGTCGCTGGTCTGGCTAGGGCTGCGGCGATCGAGTCGCAGTAGTGCATCAGGCCCCCTCTGGCTCACGGGTGCGACCCTCTTGGGCACAGCAGCCTGGCTATTTATGGTCGCGCAGGTCACTATCGACTATCTGGGCGGCAATCTCGTGGTGACACTGGGCGAGATCGTCAGTCTCATCATGCGAGAGAGCGCCGGACGCCGCCTTTTTCATGGCTTTGGCGGCGACGTGGCGCCGCTTTGGGAGCAACTCGCAGCTTTCGGCGCCGTACTGGGGGTCCTGGTCGTGCTTCCTCTGGGGCTGCTGGCCCTCTGGCCCCGCTATCGCGAGCGGCCCCTGGCTATAGCTCTGGGGATGGGCGCGCTGGCGTATCCCGTTACGCAAGCGCTGCGGTTTACGCCCTTTGGCCTGCAGGTCGCGGGACGTACGCCCGAGTTTCTGTTTCTGGCGTTGGGGTTGGTGCTGGCGGCAGCCTGGCACCACCTGGGTTTCGCGCGCTCCAATCGCCAGCCTGTACCCCTCGGCCGCACAGGCGTCTGGCTGGTCGATCGAGCCAGACCGTTCCTGGCGAGCCGAACGCTGTTCACGGTGTGGATCACGGTGCTTTTTGTCGGCGGAGTGATTCTGGGTTGGCCCCTCTGGGGGCGCATGCCCGGACCCTATCTCGTCGTCGCCGATTCGCGATCCATCGAGCGACAGGGACTGACGGTTGCCGGGTGGGCTCGTGAGCAGTTCGAGCCGCAGGAACGGGTGGCCGCCGATCGGATCAATGCCTTGTTGCTCCTGGCCTATGGCCGGCTGGACCCCGTCACCGCCTCGTACGATGCCGTAAATGTGCCCGAGCTCTTTTTCGCGCCCGGGTTCGGCCCTGGCCAGCGAAACATCATTCGCGAGGGCAGGATCCGCTATATCGTCATCGACAGGCGCCTGGTCGAAAGCGACCCCTCAGCGGGCTTTTATTTCGAACCTGGTGAGCGCTCCCGCGACGCGATCGTCCTGCCGGTGGGCGTACTGCTGCAAGAAGCGCTGGAGATCCAGCCCGATGTGCACCGCATCATGGACAGCGGGGATATCATCATCTATGACGTGGGGGCGATTCGTGATGCCCTCCAATAGCAGCAAAGAGCGCATGATCGCCGCAACGGCACGGCTGGGCCAACGCCCTCTGGCGGGGACCCTTCCATGGGAGGCGCGGCGTGTTCAGGCGTAACATCGACATCCTTGCCGCGCTGGCTCTGACCGCGGCGAGCCTGCTTGTGGTTCTCGGCGGGGTGCCAGCAGGCGTTTTGCGCGCTCTGGTGACGCTCCCGATGGCCCTGGTGGTGCCCGGCTATCTGCTCAGCCTGGCGCTCTTTCCAAGCCGCGTGACCCTCGATGCTGCAGCCCGCGCCGCCACTGTCATCGGGTTGAACCTGGCAAGCTCGGTGATCGGCGCTGTGCTGCTCCACCTGACGCCCTGGGGCCTGCAACCGGGCTCCTGGGCCCTGTGGCTCGGCCTGGTCAGCCTGGGCGGCAGCGTCGCGGCCCTGGTACGCCGTCAGACTCTACCATACGATCATGCCCCGCGCCTGCGCAGGCCCTCATGGCGCCCGGTCCTCTACTTGGGGATGCTCGCGACACTGGCTGCTAGCGCCCTCTTGATCGCCATCGCCTGCACGGTGATTCCTCGCGATGAGCCCTTTACACAGCTATGGCTCTTGGCCGATGAGCAAGATGGCGCAGAGGTTGTACGGATCGGCATTCACAATGGGGAGGGAAGGACGACCACGTACCGTCTTGTGCTCCTGGCCGATGCCGAGGTGGTCAGAGAGTGGTCCGCCCTGGTCGTCCCCCGGGGCAGGAACATAGAGTGGGTAATCTCGACGACCGAGTGGGGCGATGCAGAGGAGCTGCGTGCCGAGCTCTACCTGGCACAATCGCCCGACGCGCTGTATCGTCACGTTCACCTGCGTTCCGCGGTCAACCAACCAAGGCCGGCCCCATGAAGAAACCGGCTCTGCTAGAACGCCTGGCTGTCCCGGGTTCGGGCGACCTGGCGATCCTGTTCAACGCGGGATCGCTGACGGGCACCATGGCCATCAATGCAGCGCTAGGGTTTGCCTACTGGTGGCTGGCGGCGCGGCTCTTTGCCCCGGCGGCTGTGGGACTTGCCTCGGCCGCCATCTCGGCCATGCTCCTGCTGGGCAACGCAGGCATGCTGGGCCTGGGGACGCTGCTGCTGGGCGTTTTGCCCAAGAGCCGTGGGCATGAGGGAGAGCTGATCAGCCTGGGAACCGCAAGCGCCGCATTGGCCGGCGGCATCCTGGGGGTCGGTCTGGCGGTCATCTCGCCGTGGGTAGCAGAGGATCTGGGCGTGCTGGCCGGCAACATCGGCCATGTGGCGCTCTTTGGCCTGGGGGTCGCCCTCACCTCGGCGGCCCTGGTGCTGGATCAGGCGCTGATTGGGCTCTCACGCGGCATGGCCCAACTCCGCCGGAACGTGACCTTTGCCTTGGGCAAGCTGGTCCTGCTCCTACTGGTGGGGGGATGGCTTGGCGCTGGATCGGGCCTGATCATCTATGCCACCTGGGTGGCGGGCATCGTGCTCTCGTTTGGAGCCATCATGCGTGCGACGCCGATCAACCTGGCACGGGTCAATCCCAGGCGAGCCTGGCAGCTCATCCGCGATCTGGGGCGCGCGGCCATGGCCCACCACGTCCTCAACCTGGTCCTGCAGGCGCCCGGCCTCATGCTGCCCCTCATCGTGACGGCGATCCTGTCGGCCGAGGTGAACGCGGGCTTTTACGTGGCGTGGATGTTTGTCGGGCTGGTGTTTGTGCCGGCGGACTCGTTGGCCACGGTGCTCTATACGGCCAGCGCCGCGAACCTCGAGCAGCTTGAGCAACGCCTCAAGCGACTGGGTCTGCTGTCATTCGGCATCGGAGCCGTGGCAAACCTGGCCCTCTGGTTCGTGGGCCGCCCCTTGCTGGCTCTGTTTGGCGAGACCTATGCCGAGACGGCCATCCCCAGCCTGTACATTCTTGCCCTGGGCATCTTTCCCCTGATCGTCCGTTTCTACTTTATCGCCGTGCGCCGCATCGAGGAGCGCGTCAAGGGGACCGCGCTCCTCATGGCCGGTGGCGCCCTGCTCGAGGTTGTGGCGGCCGCCCTGGGCGCCCTGTGGGGCGGACTGGTCGGCCTCTGCCTGGGATGGGTCACGGCGCTCTGCCTACAGGCCCTCGTATTGGCGCCCAGGCTAATGAGGACGATCCGCCGGGGCCCGCAACCGCGCCATCTTGGCCCCTGAGCGACACGGCCGCTAGCGGATCAGGACCGGCAGGAACCCGATGGGCGTTAGGAACGCGGGCCACACATACTCATAAGCCCCCATATTGGGCGCATTCCCCATGGGCACGGGCATCCGGGCGTGATCGTGGGTGTGGCCCAGATCGAGGCCCGCGTCGATGGCGGGGCTGCCCACCCGCAGGCGATAGTCCTGCGTCTCCCCGCTCATGAACAGTGGATCACTCAGCAGCTCGTCGGCCGCCACGTCGGGCACGAATCCAAGCTGGGTGTTGGGGTTGCGCAGGTTGTACAGATTGTTGCTGCGGGCAAACCCCTCCCGGTTCGTAAAGAGGTCATAGTCGCCGATATCAAAGACGTTGTTGCGCAGTACCATCGTATCAGCCGTCGGGGCGCCTCCGACAAAGGCCAGCACAGACCAGCCTTCGTGCTCGATCACAGTGTTGTTCTCGACGCGCATATCGCGCACGGTGCTCCCAAAGTTGCCATCCAGGTGCATGCACAAAAAGATGCCGCCATTGTGCGAGACATTGTAGGACACCTCGGTGTCAACGATCTCGCTGCCCGCGACGCCGCCGATCTCGAGAAAGCCCGCGTTGGAGCACGACCAGTTGCCGTGAATCCGCGAGCCCTTGACAGTGCCGTACAAGGCATAGATCTCTACGGCGCCACCGTCCACGCCAAAGTCATAGCTGGGCGCCAGACAGCCGCGCATGGCGTTATGAGAGACCTCGTTGTAGGAGTTGTAGATAACGACGCCCACAGCGCCCCAGTCATCGTCGCTGCCATTGTCGACATTGTGCACCATGTTCAGGTCATAGAACAGGCTGTCCGAGACGATATTGTGCTGTCCGAAGACGCCCACACCGATGCCCACATCGGTGGCCTCGATATCGCGCACGATATTGTGATTGGCGTGTCGCTCGATACGCACGCCGTTCTCGTGGGCGTCGCGCACCATCACGCCCTCCAGGACGATCCAACTCGCCGAGATGCGGATAGAGGTGGACCACTCTCCCGTGTTGGAAAAGATCGGGCGAGGCGCCGAGGGATCGCCATAGGTAGTGTAGGTGATGGGCTGACCCGCGAGGCCCGAGGAGGTGATGTGCAGGCCGCCGTGCCAGTGCGAGCCACGGCGGAAATGGATCACGTCGCCCGGCTGGAACGATCGCGCGTGCAAGGGGGCGAGCGTGCGCCAGGCCGTATCGGGCATCGTCCCGCATTGGCCGTCATGGCCAGAGACGCTGTCCACATAGTACATGCCCGAGGGGGATGCCTGTGCTATGGGGGCAAAGGGTTGGGATAGGACGAAAAAGAGGACGAAAATGAGTACGAGTCGCGTTGCCAATCGGC
>SKRJ01000393.1 GCA_007118555.1 Anaerolineae bacterium
CCTGTCCATCGTCTAGGGTTGCACCGATGCCGCCCATCTTTGAACGCATCTATGCCACCGTCGCTCGCATCCCGTCGGGGCGCGTCGCGACCTATGGCGACATTGCGCTGCATCTGGGCATGCCCCAGGGCGCGCGCACCGTGGGCTGGGCCATGCGGCAGTGCCCCCACGGCCTGCCGTGGCACCGGGTGATCAACGCCCAGGGCAAGAGCAGCCTGCGCGGCGAGGCACGGGATCGCCAGTACGCCCTGCTTGCTGAGGAGGGCGTCGTCGCCGAGATTGGCGGGCGCATCGACCTGGAGCAGTACCGTTGGCAGGAGATCTGATGAGCCCCGAACAAGAGACCACCGACGTGCGGCGCATTCCCTTTACCTGCACCCTGGACTGTGGCACTCGGTGCGAGCTGGTGGCCTGCGTCGCAGACGGGCGCCTGGTGCGCATCGACACGCCGCACGCCCGCGACGACAGCGTCCAGTTCCCCCGTTTGATCCCCTGCGTCCGTGGCCGCGCCCATCGGCGGGCGCACAACGCCGCCGACCGGGTACTGCAGCCGCTGCGACGGAGCGGTCCCCGGGGCTCGGGCTCGTTTGAACCCATGTCGTGGGACGACGCGCTGGACGAGCTCGCCGAGCGGCTCGTGCAGGCGCGTGACAAGCAGGGCCCGCTGTCGATCCTGCACGCCACCGGCGCGGGCTCGATCTCGGGGCGCGGCCTGAACGGCGCCGACGCCTCGCGCCGGTTCTTTTCCCACTGGGGGCCCGTGACCGAGATCGCCGGGAATATGAGCGTGCACTGCGTCACCATGGCCCAGCAGTGGATGCTGGGCAGCCACCTGCCGGGCAGCGACCGTGCCACCCTGCTGGATAGCCGCCTGATCCTGCTGTGGGGCATGAACCCCGCCGAGAACCAAATGGGCCCCAACACCGCCCACTTCATCGCCGAGGCCCGGGATCGGGGCGCGCGCGTCGTGTTGCTGGACCCCCGCTATACCGATTCAGGCGTCCTGGCCGACGAGTGGGTGCCGCTGCGCCCCGGCACCGACGCCGCGTTGGTCGCCGCCATGGCCCACGTCATGTTCGCCGAGGGCCTGGCCGACACGGAGTTCCTCGAGCGCTGCACCACGGGCCACGAGGCCTATCGGAGCTACGTGCTGGGCGAGGTCGACGGGGTGCCCAAGACGCCCGCCTGGGCCGCACCGATCACCGGCGTCAGCGCCGAGACGATCACACGCCTGGCACGCGCCTATGCCACTGAGCGGCCCGCCGCGCTCCTGGCGGGCTGGGGCCCCCAGCGCACCCGCTACGGCGAGCAGAGCGCCCGCGCCCTCATGGCACTGGCCTGCGTCAGCGGCAATGTGGGGCTGCGCGGCGGCGGTCTGGGCGGCTATGGCACCCGCGGTGGCGGCGGCGGGATCGAGATGGGCGCATTGCCCATGGGCACCTATGCACCGGGGCGCAGGCTGCCGCCCGGCTCGTGGGCGCCATCGATTCTGGAGGGCCAACTGGAGCCCGCGCCCTCCCTGCTGTACATTGTCGCCAGCAACCTGGTGAACCGCAGCCCCAACAGCCTGGCCAACCTCGCCGCCCTGGAGCGGATCCCCTACGTCGTCGTGCACGAGCCGTGGATGACGCCCACGGCCCGCCACGCTGACCTGGTGCTGCCCATCAACACTGATCTGGAGCGCAGCGATCTGGTCACGTCGTGGGGCCACGACAGCCACCTGTTCTACAGTCAGCAGGCGCTGGCGTCGCGGGGCGCGTCCCGCACCGACTACTGGGTGTTTGCGCAACTGGCCGAGCGCCTGGGCATCGGCGAGGCGTATACCCAGGAGCGCACCGAGCAAGAGTGGCTCGACGTCCTGCTCGCCGAGTCGCCCATGGCGTTGGACGACCTCGAGGACACGGGCATCCTGCGCCGCGACCCGCCGCCCCGTGTGGCCCTGGAGGCCTTTCGCCACGATCCGGACGCCCATCGCCTGTCCACCCGCTCGGGCCGCATCGAGCTGCAGAATCCCGACGCGGTGGCGTACGGCCTGCCCGACGTCCCGGCCTATGTCGAGACCGAGCCCGGCCCCGTCGGCTATCCCCTCCAGCTCGTCACGCCGCACCACAAGCTGCGCTCCAACTCGTGCCTGGACGCCAACCCCTGGCTGCGCCGGCTCGAACCCCACACGGCGTGGATCCACCCCGCCGATGCGGCGGAGCGCGGGATCGCCGAAGGCGATACCGTGCTCGTCGAGGCGCCCGGTGGCCGCGTCCGAATCCCGGCCCTCGTAACGCCCCGCATCATGCCGGGGGTGGTCTCGGTGGCACAGGGCACCTGGCTGGCGCTGGATGCGGCGGGCGACGACGTGGGCGGCTGCGCCAACACGCTCACCGAGCATACCCTGTCACCCACCGGCGGCCCCACCACCCATACCGCCTGGGTGCAGGTCAGGAGGCTGGACCATGGCTGACACCGTGCCTGCCGTGGGCGACCGGGTTTTCATCGTGGACATGGCCCGCTGCGTCGGCTGCCACACGTGCGCCGTGGCCTGCAAGGACCGCGCCGACCTGCCTGACGAGCTAGACTGGCTGCGCGTCGAGACCCATCTGACGGGGGCGTACCCCCAACCCGCCCTGGCATTTCATGTCGTGCACTGTTGGCACTGTGTCAGCCCGACATGCACCGCCGCCTGCCCCACCCGGGCCATCCATACCACGGACGAGGGCTGGGTCCGCATCGATCACGAGCTGTGCATCGCCTGCGGAGCCTGTGCCGAGGCCTGCCCCTGGGGGACCATCGCGCTGGATGCGGACGGCTACCCGCACAAGTGCGACGGCTGCGTCGACGAGCGGGCCCGGGGCTGGGAGCCCACCTGCGTCCGGGCCTGCCCCCTGCGCGCCCTGGTGTTTGGCGCGCCCCAGGAGTTGGCGCGCCCGCGCCGCGCCGATCCTACGTGGGACGGCGGCCGCCTCGCCCCACGGGTATACTATGCCGTGCGAGTACAGGTCGCGGCCGAGGGAGA
>SKRJ01000103.1 GCA_007118555.1 Anaerolineae bacterium
AGGGAATCTCGTCGTAAAAGGGCACGGCCTGCTGGCTGTGGGGTACTTCGAACACGAGGCGATTGACGATACGCCCCTTGACCAGCGTCTCCTCCACCAGCTCCTCCACATCCTTGGGCTGCACCTGGCAGTAAAAGAGGCCCTCGGGGTACACGATGACGATGGGCCCCATGGCGCAAAAGCCACGGCAGCCGGTCTCGATCACCCGCACCTCGCTCTGCAGCTCGCGACGCTCAATCTCGCCTCGCAAGGCATCGATCACCGAGCCTGCGCCCGATGAATCACAACCCGTTCCAGTGCATACCAGGACATTCGCCCGGTATATCGGTTCCGACATCTTTTCCTCCTGGCCCTGTTCCGCTAGATGATGATCACGCCCGAATCTCTGGAAACGGGCTCCTACTCGTCTTCTTGCAAGCGCCCGACAACCCACTCCTCGACCACTTGACCATTGACCAGGTGCTCTTCGATGAGGCGCGGGGCCATGTCAGGCGTGATATTGCCATAGCTTACCCGGGGCTTGCCCGCCTGCTCGATATCCACCAGGGGCTCTTTGTTGCACATGCCGATGCAACCCACGGTGGTCACGTTGACGTCCATATCGCGCGTGCGCAGCTCCTCCAGGATGGCGCGCATGGTCTCACGGGCGCCCGAGGCGATGCCGCAGGTTCCCATGCCCACGATGATGGTGGTGCCGGTGTCTCGGCGCGTGGTAATATCGCGCTCCACTCGCTCTCGCAAACGACGCAACTCCTCAAGCGACTTGATTTGTGCCATCCGTTTCTCCTTTGCTTGCTACCCTATTGGCCATCGCCGTCAGGCTCGCTGCTTGGCGTACAACTCGGCATAGCCCTGCTGCAAATACTCTTCCAACCATTGGCGCACCGCCGGGTGGCTCAGCGGGACATCGCCCAGCGCCTCGCGCAGTTCGCGCGTATCCAGCCCAAATGTGTCCCCATCGACTCGATGCTCGAACACCATCTCCCAATCGGAACGGCTGGTCAGCAACGCCCCCAGCAGGGTACCGATCATGTCCCCCAGAGGCGCCCGATCGATATGCTCCCACGCAAACCAGGCTCTGACACGCGTACCCTTGCCCACGGCCGAGTCCAGCACCAGCCCTCCCTCACAGCGCTCGGCGGCCGCCTTGAGCAGAGGAAGCCCCAACCCCACATGCCGGGTGGTGCGGGTGGTGAAAAATGGATCCACGGCCCGTTTCTGCATATCGGCGTCCATGCCGCGCCCATCGTCCTGCACCTCGATCGCCAGGAGATCACGCTGGGTATCCTCCTCAATGCGCAGGGTCACCAGCGTGGCACCTGCCGCCAGGGCGTTCTCCAAGAGATCCAGCACATGGTGGGAGAGTTCGCGCACTATTCGAGCTCGCGCACCAGCTTCGAGATCTTGTCCGGCACGAGCCGCCCGACCACCTGCCCGTCGATCACTGCCATGGGGGCCAACGCGCACGACCCGAGGCAATAGACCACCTCGACCGTCACGCGATAGTCCTCCGTGGTCTCGCCCGCCTTGATGCCCAACTGCTCTTCCAACGTTGTTACCAGACGGGGCGCGCCCTTGACATGGCACGCGGTGCCATCGCAGATGCTGACAATGTGGCGGCCGCGACGCTCCAGGTAGAACTGCGAATAAAAGGTGGCCACGCCATAGAGCTGCGCCACCGAGTTGCCCGTATGCTTGGAGATATGCTGAATGGCCTCTGCCGGCAGATAGCCGTATATCTCCTGGGCGCGCTGCAATATCGGAATGATGGCCCCCCGCTCGCCGCGAAATGCCTCCAGAACCTCGTCCAGAGGCGCCAGATCCACCGTTTCGTCATTCATGATCTTGGTCTCTTCCAGCACCACGTTTGATCCTCCCATGTCCGGATTGTCGTCCCATCTATGCCGCAATCAGAGCAATCGAGCGCCCTTGGATGCCTCTGAGCGCCAGGTCCAACTCTGCCAGCGTCGGCGCCTCGACCTCTGCCGTCGTCCAGGCCTGCATATCCGCCAGACAGTGGGCATCGCTGGACCGAATCAGGGGCCAACTCTCTAGCCCGGGATGTTGGCCGTACAATCGTTTCACATCACAGCGCGCGCTGATCTCGAGCCCGGCCAGCGCCAGACCGGGGGGCACAAAGCCCAGATTGCCCAAAAGGCTGAACGATGGCCGATCTACGTGCGATGCAATCGTCAGACCGCCCAGCTCCCGCACCTGCGCCACGACCGCCTCTGTCGTCAGGTTCGTCGAGGCCAACAGGAGCCGCTCATTCTCGCGCACAAACTCGCCCGTCTCATCGACCACAAACTGCGGCCCGAGCATTTCCGGGCGATTCTTGGCCTTGGGCAGGCTCGCATAAACGATCTCCTGCCAGCAGCCTACCTGCTCCAATGTATCAAAGAGGCACAGGATGTGCGCCTCTTCACGCGTCTGCACTTCCATGCCCGGCAACACCGTCAGATCGCTCTCGGCCGCCGCTCGCTGCACGGCCGCGATGTTCTCGGCCGCATGATGATCGGTAATGGCGATCAGATCCAACCCCACCTCTTGCGCGCGGCGGACGATCAGGGGCGGGATCATCTCGACCTCGGCACACGGTGAAAGCACCGTGTGAATGTGCAGATCCAGCCGTATCGTCCTCAACGCGCTCATCATGCGTCGCGCGCTGCATCATTCCCGTCGATACCCTGCTGTGCCAGCCGTACCACGACACAATAGGTCGATTCCCGAGTCCGCAGAACCGGGATGCCCCGCTCCTCGGCACGGCTCAGGGTGGCCTCGTCCACCGGGGTGTCCTCTGTGATGATCACCCCCGCCAGGCCCAGCAGGTCAGCCACGGCCACGACGTTAGGATGGGCCTGCAGCGTCACCCACACATTGCCAGTAGCGGCGCCCGCCATCACACAACTGAGCAGATCGGCGGCATAGCCCCCGGTGATCTCACGGTCGAGCCCCTGCTCGCCAGCCGCCACAGTGAGATCCAACGCCTCGGCAATCTCGCGGATG
>SKRJ01000336.1 GCA_007118555.1 Anaerolineae bacterium
CGTCCGGCAACCCACTCCGATACCGAGTTGGTGAATGCCAGTCGCTTGCATCGACAAGATCCCAAGCGACTGGCATTCTCGTTTGGGCCATGCGCGGACAGGTTGACAAATAGATGGGGCGCATGCTATACAGCAGAAGGCACCACTCACAACTGGGAAAGGACACGCTGCATGTTTCTCGAAAGCCAGATAGGGTCCATCTACTATGATGTCCGCGGCCCCGTCGACGCCCCGGCCATCATGTTCTTGCACGGCGTGGCGATGGACCACCGCACGTTTGACGCGCAGGTGGCCGCGCTGGAGGATCGCTATCGGGTGATCGTCATGGACATGCCCTGCCATGGGCGCTCGGCGCACCTGGGCAAGACAACGTCCTATGCTCGTGCCACCGCCGATCTCGCCATGGCCCTCCTGGATGAACTGGGCATCCACGAGGCCGTATTGGCGGGGCTCTCGCTGGGCAGCTTTGTCGTGCAGCACGCGGCCCATGCCTATCCAGAGCGCGTCACGGCCATGGTCCAGATCAGCAGCGGCTCTCTGCATCCCGGCTACTCGCCGCTGTTCCAGCTCCTCATGCCGTTCACCTGGCTCACCATCAAGGCGCTCCCCATGGGGATGGTCAAGCGCAGCTTTGCGCAGCACAAGGCGCTCCTCGAGGAGACCCGGGCCTATTTGAGAGAGACCACGGTCCAGACCGGCAAGGACGCCATCATCTATGTGACCAACGAGATGACCAAGGACCTTGTGCGCGGTCTGCCGGAGCCCCCCACCCAGCCGTCACTCATCGTCTATGGCGATCATGACCTGCGTTTCATCCAGCACATGTCCATCCTATGGCACGAGCGCCAGCCCAACAGCCGCCTGGTCGAGGTGCCGAACGCCCACCACATCCTGAACCAGGACAACCCCGAACCATTTCACCGTGCGCTGCGTGAGTTCCTCGACGAGGTTACTGCATCCCGGATTGCTTCTTGACGCTTTGCCTGTCTATTCCGGGTGCTTTTGGGGCTTGACCCTCTGCCTCTTTTTATGGCATAGTAGAGTGAGATTGCCCTCTATCTGCCGGTGACGCCAGTCTTTGCCGGCAGAGTGCCTTGCAGGCCAGGCATACGAGCAAGGAGGACAGCTTGACAGCCTCGGCAACGCCGGTCTGCCCCAGGTGCGGCAGCACCATGCAGCGCAAGACGGCTCGGCGCGGACCCCATGCAGGCAACGAGTTCTGGGGCTGCTCCCAGTTCCCCGCCTGCAAGGCCATCGTACCCTGTGAACCCGAGCCCACCGAGTTGCCACCTCCCGAGGCCCTGACGTCCACCGCGCTCTCCTTTCCTGTGGCGGCCGGCGCTGCGCCACGGGATTCGAGCGGCCAGTGCGTGTTCATGCAGGCCTGCGCGCTGCCGGCACCCCTGGTCGAGCAGATCCATCTCCATGACATGGACCGCTCGTTGGTCCGCGCCGCCAGCCAGTGGCGGCTCGATTTCCCGCTGCCTGCGACGCTGACCATCCCACGCGTTGATCGTGACCTGCTGGCCATGGTCGAGGCGCTGCTGACGCGAGGGGCCACCCCCTATTGCTCGCCCACCCTGGAGCACGCCCTGGGAGAGGACGCGCTCTCTCTACCGGCGCCAGAGGCGCTGGCCGATGCCCTGCAGCAGGTCGTGGCCAGGCCCTCGGCGCGTTTCCGCCCGGCCTCCTTCGATAGCGAGCCAGAGCGCATCGCCCTGGGCTGGCTACAGGCCCACATCGAGCTGAACAGGCTGGCCTGGTCGATCATCCCACAACCCGTTCTGGCCGGCCTCAGCCCGGCTATCGATCCCTATGCCGGCCAACGAGGCGATTTCCTTCTTGCCCACGCGACACACGATCCCATAGTCGTCGAGATCGACGGCGCCACACACGCCGAGCACCGGGGCCGCGATGCAAGCCGCGACCGCGCCCTCCGGCAGGCCGGCGTGACCGTGGTGCGGGTGCCGGTGGACGAGGTACGGCGCTTGAGCGGAAGGAGCATCGATCGGGTAGAGCGTCTGTTGCAGCAGGGCGAACCCTGTTCGGCGCCCGAATCGCCGCTGACACGCATGATCCGTATTTCCAGGTTCTATCATCAGGTGCAGTTGGCGCTCCTGTATGCGCTGAGGACGGGCCACCTGGGCCTGGATCAGGCGTGGCGCGTCGGCCTCGTTCTCCCAACCCTGCTGCGGGATGACACCCTGGCCCGTGGCGCCCTGCCCCTCGCCATCGAGGATCTCGCCGAGTTGCTGAGGCGCCTCGCCCGCCTGCACGGCCGAGAGGTGTCCCTCCCCACGCCTCGGGCCCTATTCGCCGATGAAGCTTCCGAGCTCGAGGCCATCGATGTTCTCGTGGCACCGGGCGATGGGAGCGCCGACCGCGTGCGGCCCGACGTCAGGCCGCGCTTTATGGTCGCCGATCTGTGCTATCCGGGCGAGATCCAGGCGCCCCAATCGGGTGCCTATCCTGTGCAGATCGAGGCGCCGCGTCGAGAGGATGCCCGCTGGTTTCTGCGCTATCTCTTTCGCAAGGAGGACTTTTGGGAGGGCCAGTGGGAGACCATCGAGCGGGCACTGCGCGGCGACGATTCGGTGGTACTGCTGCCGACGGCGGGCGGCAAGTCCATCGCCTTTCAGCTCGCCGCCCTGCTGCGGCCCGGCCGCTGCATCGTCGTGGATCCGACCATCTCGCTGATCGACGATCAGATCGACAACCTGCGCAGCTTTGGCATCGACCGCTGCATCGGCATCACGAGTCAGCTAAGCACTCGCGAGCGCGAGCAGGCGCTGCAAGGCCTGCGCTCGGGCCACTACCTGTTCAGCTATGTCGCGCCCGAACGCTTCCAGACGCCATCCTTTCGCGATGCCCTGCGATCCCTCACCACCCACACGGCCATCTCGCTCATCGCCATCGACGAGGCGCACTGCGTTTCCGAGTGGGGGCACGATTTCCGCACCGCTTACCTGAACCTGGGCCGGATCGCCCGCGACTATGGCGC
>SKRJ01000362.1 GCA_007118555.1 Anaerolineae bacterium
CTGCTGCGTGAAACGATTGCCGACCAGACGCTGTAGTTGGTGCAGGGGATGGATCGCGGGCTCGGCGTGAACCTGCCCCTGGGAGCTGGCCGACGCAACGTCCGGCTCGGCCTCCCGGGTCAACAGGTCAAAGGTCTGGGTTGGCTCACGATCACCCATTAAACACCCTGCAACTCGGCTAGAAATAGATGGTCAACGAGACGCCCATGGGGACAAGGCGTAACAACTCGGGCATGCTACCCTGTGCGCGAGACGGCACCCCCAGGATCTGCTCCAGCTGGCCCGCCCGGCGCAACTCCTCCTCCAGGGCAGATGGCATCTCGCGGCGGAGCTGCCCCTGGATGCTCCGGTTGAGCAGCGTATCGGCGATGGTGCGGGCCAACGAGATGCGATCCTCGCGACCGAGCTGGGGTGCTATGGCGCGCAGGATCCGATCGATCTGCTCGATGCCCTGTTCCCGTCCGGCCAATAGGGCCTGCACCTCACGGTAGGAAAAAGGGATCCCCCGGCTGGACAGGTGCTGCCGAATGGTGGCGCTGGCGGGGGTCGGCGCCCGTGGGTTGATGGTCACGTGCAAGCCTGCCCCTCCCGGGCCAAGGGGCGATGTCCGAACCGACGGCCGTCTCTCGGGCTGGCCTTCCGGCAGAGGCACGGGGGCCAGAGGCTCCGGCTCGAGGGGAGCCGTGAACAGAGCCAGGTGTCCCCCATCCACCAGGCGTTGGAACGCCTCCAGGGGCCCTGCCGGTGCTGGCGACCAGAGAAGGGCGACCTGGCCGGCAGAGAGAGTGGGGATCAGACGCAGGAGCTCGCTCTGCAGGGCCGGCGTCAAGCTGAGAGCGCCCTGGCCGCCCTGTTGCTGGTACTGCATCAGGAGCATGATGCGCACCGCTTCGCGCTGCACCAGCCCACCGGTGGGCGCAGACGCTCCGCCTGCCTCGCGCTGCACCATCGGCACGCCACCGCCCATCGGTGCCATGATGGCGGGCGCACCGGCCTGCACGGCCTCGGCAGCCTGGCTTGCTTCCTGTTCGCTGGCGCCGCCGGGCTTGCTGATGCCAGAGCGCGTCAAGTGAGCATCGGCCTGGACGACGTGAGCTTCCTCGTGGCCCAGCAGTGGGATATTGTCGGCATCGCCCGCCTTGCCCAGCACGATATCATGGCCCACCGTCAGGGCCCGGGCGTCGAGGGCGTGGGCCACAGCGGGTTCGTGATGCAGTCGCACCGCCGACAGATCGACGCCCAGCGACTGCTCCAGCCGATCGCGGGTTGCCCCTGGCAAGGGACGCCCGCCGCCCAGGTCCAGCATGTCACGGTTGCCCAGGAGCGCCTGCAGCCGTCGGGCAGCCCCCCAGCGTGCGTCGCCCCAGCGGGCGGATCGCCCGGTCGTGACGGCCAGACCCCGCCATATCCGGCGGGCCGTGCTGGGAGGCATCTGCTCGCGGCCCAGCGCCAGCGCGACGGCCGCCTCTTGCCGGTCAGGCTCTCGCTTTTGGCCTTGATCAAAGTGACGATACCAGTAGCGCATCCAGTATTTCACAGTGAGCTCCTATAGCAGCTCGTAATACGGGCCGAAATCGGCGCGCACCACGGGCTGATCCATCTTGTTCAGCTCTTGGGACACGGCGCGCACCAGGTGGCGCATCGACACGGGGCTCCCCTCGGCGGCAGCGGCAAAGGCAGCCGTCAGCACGCTGTTCTTGATGCTGCCACCGGCCAGGGCGAACTGCGCCGCCAGATAGACCAGGTCCATGTCGTCAGACTGGGGCACGCTGGGCGGCAACAACTTGTGCCAGATGCGCTCGCGGTCGCTGGCCTGGGGGAATGGGAACTCGATGGTGATCTGCAGACGACGGGCAAAGGCATGGTCCAGGTTCTGGCGAAAGTTGGTGGCCAGGATGGCCAGGCCGTCATACGCCTCCATGCGCTGAAGCAAATAGCTGACCTCGATGTTCGCATAGCGGTCGTGGGCGTCCTTGACATCCGAGCGCTTGCCGAACAGGGCGTCCGCCTCGTCGAAAAAGAGGATGGCGTTGGCCGTCTCGGCGGCGGCAAAGATACGGCTCAGATTCTTTTCGGTTTCGCCGATGTATTTGCTCACCACCGAGGACAGGTCGATGCGGTAGAGATCCAGCTCCAGATTGCGGGCCACGATGCCCGCGGCCATCGTCTTGCCGGTACCCGAGGGCCCGCTGAATAGCACCGCCAGGCCGCGGCCCAGCATGACGCGTTGGGCATAGCCCCATTCGCCATAGACGACATGGCGATAGCGCACCCAATGCTCCAGGCTGCGCAGTTGTTGCTTGCTCTGTGCCGGCAGCACCAGATCGTCCCAGGTGTAGATACTCTCGATGCGCTGGGCCAGACTGTCCAGCGGGCCGGTAGACTGGGCCCGACAACTCGCAAACAGATCCTCGCGTCGCACCTGGCGATCGCCCCCGGGGGAGCGCAGCGAAGCGAGAGTATAGGCCTGGCGGGCGGCGCCAGCGATCTGGTCGCTGGTCAGACGAAAGCGCTCGGCCAGTTCGCCCACGTCTACGTCGGGCGCATGACCGTTCAACGATGCCGACCACAGCCTGCGCCGCGCCTCTACATCGGGCGCAGGTAGCTCCAGGTGGAGCAACGGCGCCTCACCAAGCGAGGAGGAGAGCTCCCAGGGCTCCGAGGCCAGCAGGAACAGGGGACGTTCGCTGCGACCTGTCACAAGCTCCTGCAACGCAAGGGCCGCTCGGCCGCCGAGAGCGGCCAGACGATTGGCGGCCGTGAGCGCCAGGGCCGCACCCGCCAGCCGCGCCTCTCGCATGGCGCGCGCCATGACGTCCTGCGGGTTCGCGTGCTCGCCCACCGCCTCGCCATCCAAGAGGAGCAAGGCCGTTCCCGATGGAGCTTTGCCCGCCAGATGGCAAGCTATCTGCACCTGCTGCAGAGGATCGGGCCCCGCCATGGAGATAATCGACGCTTGGCCCGCCCGGTGGTCCAGATAATCGTCA
>SKRJ01000367.1 GCA_007118555.1 Anaerolineae bacterium
CATCTGCAGATCTGGTGCGGTCCCACCGACGATGAAGCCCCCCTGCTCCAGGCCGCCCCCGAGCTGGACCTGCTCATCACGCTGGGGGGCGATGGCACCATCGTGCGGGCCATCCGCGCCGTGGCCCGCCACCGCGTGCCCATTCTGGGCGTCAACCTGGGACGCCTCGGGTTCCTGGCCGAGGTCGAGCCCGCCGAGTTGGATCAGGTACTCCCCGCCCTTTTGGACGGCGAGTACCACATCGAGGAGCGCATGATGCTCCGCTCGGAGCTGTACCGCGACGACGAGCTGATCCTGACCACCGAGGCGATCAATGACGTGGTCATGGCCCGGGGGCGCGCCTCGCGTACCGTGCGCATCTCGGTCGATGTGGACAACCACCACGTCTTTTCGCCCACCTGCGATGGCATGATCGTGGCGACGCCCACGGGCAGCACGGCCTATTGTCTGGCGGCCGGTGGCCCCATCGTGGCGCCCGACGTCCACGGCCTCACCATGGTCCCCATTGCGGCCCATCTCGGCATCGCCCACGCCCTGGTGATCCCAGCGCAACGCCGGCTCGACCTGACCCTGCTCAAGAGCGCGGACGCCATGATCACCGTCGATGGTCAGCACGACGTACCGCTACAACCCGGCGATCGCCTCAGCAGCTCGGCCAGCGACAATGTCGCCCGTTTTGTCCGCATGTCGGCCAACGGCTATTTCTACGAGACGGTGCTGCGACGGCTGGGCTGGGCGGATCGGCCCTGAGGTCGATGATCTCATGCCGGGCGCGTTCCTCTGCCACCCCGGGCGCCTGCTTCGCTATCTGATTCCGCTGCTCTGCCTGTTGGCTGCCTGTCGCCCCGTCTCAGAACCTCAGCCCCCTGTGGCCCAGGCCGAGACGGCCTGCCTTGCCGTGCTTGCTGTCGGTTCGGATCCCTCGGGCGCGGATATCTACCTTGGGGGCGAGCATGCGGGGCGCACGCCCCGGCGACTATCGCTGCCTCCAGGGTCTTATCGGATCACGTTGCGCCGCGAGGGGTTTGCCACCCACCATGCCGAGGTCGAGTTGTGTTGCGGCGCCGACCAGGCCCTTGCGCCGCGCCTGCACGATATTGCGCCGCCCATCATCTCGCTGGATCCTCTTCCGGTGCAGGTAACCCCCGACGAGGGTCTCAAGGTGGCGGCCCGCGCCACGGACAACGATGCCGTTGCGACGATGGCGCTGCACGTCAACGATGCCCTGCTGCATGCGGTAGAAGAGGCGTCGCTGCGCCACAATGTCGACACCCGCACCCTGGCGCCCGGCATGCACGAGGGCCGCATCGTGGCCCGCGATGTGGCAGGTAACGAGGCATCGCTCACATTCCAGTTCGAGATCGTGGCCACGACAGCCGCGCCGTCACCCACGCAAATCACACCGGCGCCCTCGCCAAGTACGACCGCGACGCCCTCGCGGACCGCGACGCCCCCGCAGACCGCCCTGCCGCAAGCCACGGCTACCCCCACCCCGACGCCAATGCCCACAGCGACGCCGCGCCCTGTAGTCAGCGTTGCGCAGGGCCAACTCTCGCTGATGATCTATGATTATGAGGACGCCCTGTACACCGACCCCGACCGCGTGGGGCACCCTTATCCGCTATTGGATCACGACCGGGTCGGACCGCCCGTCCGCCGCACATACGAGACGCTGACCCTTCGCAACGAGTACCTGGAGGTCGTGTTTCTGCCGGCGTTGGGCGGGCGTATCTATCAGATGCGCTATCTGCCCACGGGCCAGCCCCTGCTCTACAACAACCGCGTGGCCAAGGTCACCCCCTGGGGCCCCGAGGAGCAGGGCTGGTGGCTGGCGCTGGGGGGCATCGAGTTTGCCCTGCCGGAAGAGGAGCACGGCTATCTGACCGCCGAGCCGTGGCACGCGCAGGTCTCGCAGGGCGCCGATGGCAGCGCTACGGTCAGCCTCCGCATCGTCGAGCAGAGCCGCCAGCTCGACACGCGTGTCGAGGTCACCCTGCGCCCCCGCGAGGCCGCCCTGCACATGCGCCACACGATACGCAACCAGAGCGACCACCCCCAGTCGTACCAGTACTGGGTCAACGCCATGCTCTCGCCCGGTCGGCACGGCGTGGGTCCTGACCTGCGTTTCACGCTGCCCACCGACACGGTCACGGTGCATAGCACGGGTGACAACAGCCTTCCCGGCGACGGTGCGAGCATGCCCTGGCCCCTGGCCGGCGGCCGCGACCTGAGCCGCTATGGCAATTGGCACAACTGGCTGGGGATCTTTGCCCCCCGGCTATCGGCGCCTTTTCTCGCCGTGTACGACGAGGCGGAGCAGATCGGGATGGTGCACGTCTTTCCACCCGATGTCGTGCGTGGACGCAAGTTCTTTGGCTTTGGCCGCGATTTCGACCACAGCGTCTATGCCGATGACGGCGCCCAGTACGTCGAGCTATGGGGCGGGTTGACGCCCACCTTTTGGGACTATACGACGCTGGCGCCGGGCGCCGCCACGAGCTGGGGCGATACCTGGTACGTCGTTGCCCAATGCGGTGGTGTGGATTTCGCCAATGACAACGCTTCGTTGTATGCTACGCGCGATGGCGATCGGATGCGCCTGACGGTGGCCTCGCCGGGCGAGCACCGGTGGCGCCTTGTTGTCTCCCAGGGGGAGCGAGAGCTTTTGGATCAGGCCTTTGCCGTGCGCCCCGACGCGCCGCACCATGTAACTGTGGCTCTCGGGAACCTGAACGCGGGCCTGGACGTCCGCATCCTTGGGAGCGATGGCGCCACACTCCTGCAGCACAGCGTAGAGCCCTAGTCCGAGATGAGAGCATACCATAGTGTGTACCAGCGTGAAGGAGCTAGCATGAACTGTCCTCGCTGTGGCAATGTGATTCAGGGCAACGCCTTGTTTTGCCCCCAGTGTGGGCGCAAACTCGACCTGGAACCGCAACCTCTCCAGGCATCGGCTCACCAGCACGATACGGACGA
>SKRJ01000022.1 GCA_007118555.1 Anaerolineae bacterium
TCCTGACGATAGCCTTTTTGTCGCCCCGCTTGGGCACCTTGATGGTCACCTTGCGGCCCCGTTGGCTGGCCAGCCAGGAGCTGATGACGGCAAACTCGTCCAGATCATGCTGCAGCAGGATCTCGGGCGGGATCTGGGTGGCCTCGCTGTAAAACTGCTTGATGAACGAGGACATCACCTCGGCGTCCTCTTCGTCCTGGGCGCCGGTGAGGACGAAATACTCGCGCCCGATCAGCTTGCCCTCGCGCACAAAGAACACCTGCACGCACGCCTGGCCGTCGTCACGTGCCAGCGCCATGATATCATGGTCGCGCAGATGCTCTGACACGATGCGCTGCCGCTCGATGATCTGCTTGATGGCGTCCACCTGGTCGCGCAGCGTGGCAGCCGCCTCAAAGTCCAGGGCCTCGGCGGCCTCGTTCATCCGCCGCTCCAGATCGCGCACCACCTGCTCCGAGCGACCTTCCAGAAAGAGGCATGCCTGCTGGATGATGTTGCGGTAGCCCGCCTGATCGATGGCCCCGATGCAGGGGCCGGTGCAGCGCTTGATATGATAGTACAGGCAGGGACGGGGATCCTTGCCGGTGATCTCGCGGTTGCAGGTGCGGTAGGGAAAGAGGCGCCGCAGCACCTCCAGCGTCTGACGGACCGCCTGCGACGAGGTAAAGGGCCCAAAATAGCGCGCCCCATCGCGCTTGGCCTGGCGCACAACCCGAATGCGCGGAAAGGGCTCCTGCAGGCTCACCTGGATGTAGGGGTAGCGCTTGTCGTCCTTGAGCCGCACATTGTAGTGCGGGCGGTGCTGCTTGATCAGCTCGCTCTCGAGGATCAGCGCCTCGAGCTCGGACTCGGTCACGATCCACTCGATGTCGGCGATATCGTTGACCAGTCGCGCCGTCTTGGCCGAGTGCCCTGCCGAGGCATGAAAATAGGAGCGCACCCGATTGCGCAGCACCACGGCCTTGCCCACATAGACGACGCGGTCGTCCGCGTCCTTCATCAAATAGACGCCCGGCTTGTCCGGCAGGCCCGCCAGGCGCGTGGCAATATGTTCCTCAACCATCCGTTTGCTATCCCCCGGCCAACACTCTACAACACATGCTAGACCGATTATACTCAGGCCGTCGCGTGTGAGCAATCGGCCCTGTTCCGCCGCCAAAGCATAGCCCCCGATGGCACGAGTCCCCCCCGCTTCCGGAGCCTACTGGCCAGTCGAGCCTCAAAGAGGGTTCTCTTGATCGAGATTCCTCTTGGGCTTGACAACCTCCAGAATCTCATACATAATGGGGGTGCGTTTACTAAGCTATATTAACTACTCTCCAGTCACGCGACACTTTACAATCTTATTGTAGGCATGCTGTTTTCGTTCCGACTGAGATCCAAAGATTGTATCCAAGGTCAGGATCTGTGATTCGTGGCATTGACGCCACAGCCTCGGGCGGAAAGCAATGCGACCACACTCTGCGTCGAGTGCGCTTCGTCTATCGCAAGTCGGTAGGGGATTGGCCCCCCTGCCGCTTTTGTCTGCGTGCCTGCTCGACCGGAATCCCTCGTTGTGCCTCGTCCCGGCACTCGTTGGCGGGCTGCGACCTGATGTGTCCCATCAGATTCCGCCATCGCAGTCCTGGTTCGTCACGTTCCGCCTCTTTTCTCTTGCGGCTGCCGCTATTGCGGCGCCGCTTTTTCTGTTCTCGGGCTCTTGTCACCCATGCGCCTGTACGGCGCGCCGATAGGCGCGTCCTGTATAGATGCGTCGCAGGAGGCGTCCTGTCACGCTATACGCAGCCCTGGTTTCTTGCATGGACGAACCGCAAAGGAGGAGCGTAACGCCAAGCCAGCCGGAGCCGCACGTGTTAGTATTGGAAATCGCACTTTAGCAACGGGAGGAAGACATGTTTGGGAAGAAGCTGCTCACGCGCCGCAGCCTGATCAAAGGAGCCGCCGGAAGTATGGTGCTGTTGGCCGCGGCGTGTCAGCCTGAGGTCATCGAGGTTGAAAGAGTCATCGAGCGAGAGGTGCCCGTAGAAAAGGTCGTCGAGGTCGAAAAGATCGTCGAAAAAGAGGTTGAGGTCGAGGTTGAGCGCGTCGTCGAGGTCGAAAAGATCGTCGAGGTCGAGCGAGCCGCCGAAGTCCGCGGGACCTTCTGGGTGCTGCAGAAGCAGGACTTTTTTCCGTCCTTTAACGAGTGGTTCCGCATCGAGACGCGCAACTATGCTCGGGAGCGTGGCTGGCCCCTGGATATCTCTTACATCGCCGGCTACACCGGCGGTACCCCCGAGATCGAAAAGCTGATCGCCTCTGTCGCGGCCGGCACCCCGGTGGACCTGCTCATGCACTCCCTGGGCATCGTCCAGCTTCGCCAGGCCTATGCGCTGGAGTCCGTAACCGACGTCGTCGAGACGGTCGAGGCACAGTGGGGCTCCACATCAGCCCGCCAGCAGAATGACTATATCGATGATAGCGAGTGGTGGGCCGCCCCCTACTTTCAGCGATCGGACGGCGGCTGGTACCTGCGCTCCGAAGAGGAGAGGTATGGCGTCGATTTCCAGGCGATCCGCCAGTTCGAGGAACTGTGGGAGACGCTGCTCCCGATGAGCCGCCCCGACGAGGAGATGTGGGGCTGGGGCGTTACCGTCAACCGCTCCGGTGATGGCGACTGGTTCCGCCGCCGTGTCATGCACGGCTGGGGCGCCTATCGGCAGGATGAGTCAGGCCGGTTCGTCACGTTCAACTCGCCCGAGATGGTCGAGGCCATGACGGTCATGACCGACCTGTACATGAATCCCAAGTGGGAGGACATGCTCCCGCCAGGCGTGTTGGCCTGGACCGACCCCACCAACAACGAGGTCTGGCTGGCCGGCAAGCTGAACTACACGTTCAACAGTGGCACGATGTATGCCCAGTCCATCCGGGACAACAACCCCGTCGCGGAAGATACCCGCTTCCATCCGCCTCCAGGTGGCCCA
>SKRJ01000276.1 GCA_007118555.1 Anaerolineae bacterium
AAGGTTTTTGTGTGCTATAATGCATCCTATCCATCTATCGCACCCGATTCGTGCAGAGGAACAAGCCAATGGTCGATCAAACCACACCCGATCAGCCCGTCGTCTCTGGGCTGGCGCACGTCTGCTTTACCGTGTCCGACCTGGAGCGCTCGCTGGATTTCTACTGCCGCCAGTTGGGCATGACACCGGGGTTCGAGTTTCGGCGCCCCGATGGCACGCTCTACGGCCAGTACATCCATATCGGCGGGCGCAGCTTTCTCGAGCTGTTCACCGGCGAGCTCTCGGCGCAGGCCGAGCGCCAGGCCTATCGCCACCTCTGCCTCGAGGTGCCCGATATCGAGCGTGCCGTGGCCGCCTTTCGCGAGCGCGGCGTCGAGGTGGACGAGATCAAGCTGGGCGGTGACCGGTCGTACCAGGCCTGGCTCACCGACCCGGACGGCAACCGGATCGAGTTGCACCAGTACACGCCCGAGAGCAAGCAGGGCCCCTATCTCGCATAGGCCCCGATTGTCAACGGCTGGACCGAACCTGCAACGGACGTAATGCCGCGGTCACAGGTGCTGCGTGGCCATACGCTGCGTCGCTCTGCCGTCGTTCGGCAGGTCCCTGCACGCATCCCTCTAGCAAAGGATATCGACATGAAGACTATATTGCTGGCCTTGGACAGTCTGTCCGAGGAGGACCGGGAACGCATCGAGTCGCTAGCCCCCGACTACAAGCTGTTGGTGACCAAGGACGAGGACGCCATCCGCGACGCGTGGGACGACATCGAGATCGCCGCGGCGGATGTGGGCATCGAGCGCCTGCTGGAGATGCCCAACCTGCGCTGGTACCAGCAGTGGGGCGCCGGCGCCGACTGGGTCATGGAGCATCCCGAGGCCCAAGAAAAGGACTGGGTGGTGACCAACGCCTCGGGCGTGCACGCCATCCCCATCAGCGAGCACATTTTTGCCATGATGCTGGCCCTGGCGCGGCGCATCCCCGAAGCGGTCAAGGCCCAGGAGCGCCACGCCTGGACGCGCAGCGACGGTCTGCCCCCCGTGTTCGAGCTGGCCCACAAGACGCTGCTCGTGATCGGCGTCGGTGCCATCGGCGAGCGCACGGCCCGCATCGCGGCCGCCATGGACATGCATGTCATCGGCCTGCGCCGCGACCCCGACAAGCCCGCCGAGGGCGTGTCTCGCATGGTGGGCCCCGATCAGCTCGACGAGGTGCTGCCCGAGGCCGATTTCGTCGTCCTCACGGTGCCCCTGACCTGCGAGACCCGGCACATGATCGGCGACCACCAGTTGGGCCTGATGAAACGCAGCGCCACGATCTATAACATCGGGCGCGGCGGCACCATCGACCAGGACGCCCTGATCGATGCGCTGGAGAACAGCCGGATCGGCGGCGCCGGGCTCGATGTCACCGACCCCGAGCCGCTGCCGGCCGACTCGCGTCTGTGGGATGCGCCCAACGTGCTGATCACCGGCCACTATTCGGGGAGCACCCCGGCCTATCAGGAGCGGGCCCTGGAGATCTTTGCCGAGAACCTCGAGCGCTACAGAGAGGGCCAGCCCCTGCGCAATGAGCTGGATCTATCCCTGGGCATCCGCTCGTCCTGATGGCTGCCAGGGCCTCGGGTTTGCGCTATACTCTGCGCAGAGAGTCGCACACACTGGGAAAAGAGGCGCCATGATCACGCTCAGGGACAAGATCCGCGGATGCATCGCCGGCTCGTGGGTGGGCTCGGCCATGGGAGCCGCCGTCGAGGGCTGGCTCCCACAGCGCATCGTCGAGACCTACGGCTTCCTGGAGGAGCTCAGGAGCTACAAGCACTATACCCTCTACACCGATTGGCAGCGGCCGCCCGGCACCACCGAGGACGGCATCGAGCGCCAAAAGCTGATGAACATGGCCGTCATCCGCAAGCAGGACCGTATCACGGCCGATGATCTGGTGCGGGTGTGGGTGGATGTGCTGGACCCGGCCAAGATGGTCTACAAGCAGGAGCCGTTCGACAAGAGCCTGCTGGAGATGGCCGTGGCCGGTGTGCCGCCCCGCGAGCTGGGGCGCCTTTGGCCGTTCAACAACGTGGTCTCCATGGCGCGGGCCAGCCACACCCTGGGCATCATCAATGCCGGGGATCCCGCCGCCGCGGCGGCGGACGTGTACGACGTGGGGCTGGTCTATTCCGCCGAGACCACCTTTGCCCTGCGCTGGGCCGCCCTGTACGACGCGGCTCTGGCCGAGGCCCTGCGCCCCGGCGCCACGGTGGACTCGGTGCTGGCGACGGCCAGCGAGTTTGCGGCCTACCGCAGCCAAAAGAGTACGCCCTATGGCGGTTACGACCGCATCCAGGAGGAGGTGGATCGCGCGCTGGAGATCGGCTCGCGCCACGACGATCCCATGGCGATGCGCGACACGTTCTACGAGCTGTACGCCGGTGGTGAGTTTGTGGTCTATGGGCTGGCGCAGGCCAACGAGATCGTGGCCAAGGGCCTGGCGATCTTTGCCGCCTCCCAGGGCAACGTGCGCACCGCGATGCTGGCCGCCGTCAACTATGGCCGCGACACCGACTGCCTGGCGGCGGTGGCCGGCGGTCTGGCCGGGGCCCTCTCGGGCGCCAGCGCGTTGGACGCCGCCTGGATCGAGCAGGTAAACGCCGCCACCCGGGCCGATCCGTACACCAACAGCACCTTGGATATTAACGAGACGACCGAGGGCCTGCATCAGGCCGTGCAAGAGCGCATCCGCCGCCAGCGGGCTGCCCTGGCGAGCATGGAGGCGGCCCCCGAGGGCTATTTCGACTGAACGAGTGAGCTACGTAGAGTCGCGGCCCAGAGGGTGCCGGTATAGGCGCCTGCCCCTGCAGGACTCGATTCGTGCAAGCACAGGGGCCACGTGCCGCATCGTCAACAGAGGAGGATCATCATGACCCGCATCGTCCTGATCGGAGCCGGTAGCTCCCAGTTCGGCCTGG
>SKRJ01000082.1 GCA_007118555.1 Anaerolineae bacterium
AGACCTGCAATACGAGATGCAGTCCCACGGCAGCGCCACGGTGCGCAGCCTCTTGCGCAGACAGGCGCCCCGCTCGCTGGTCGCCGTGTTGGAACGTATGGCCGGCGTGCCTGGAGAGCGCAGGCTGGCCCAGGTCAGCGCCGCCGAGAGGGAGCGCATCGTCGCCTGCCTCAAGGGCCTGGAGCTGCGGCTGATCGCCACGCGCCCCATCGACGAGGCCATGGTGACCCTGGGCGGCGTCGCCCGCGACGAGGTCGAGCCGCGCAGCATGGCATCGCGCCTGGTCTCGGGCCTGTACCTCGCTGGCGAGATTCTGGATGTCACGGGAGAGACAGGCGGGTATAATCTACAGGTAGCCTTTACGTCGGGCTGGATCGCAGGCTGGCACGCAGCCCAGGCGGCATAGGAGGGAGTTGGAGTGAACCAAGGCAACGAGGGGCCTGCGCCTGCATCCAGCGGCCGATGGGCCGGCCTGGCGTGTGGACTGACGGCGGCAGGGATTCTCTTGGGCGGGCTGGCTCTGGCCCTGCTCTATGAGCAGAGCCGCCACACAGTGCATCTGGAGATCAATGGCGTCCCCATCACGCATCGAACCCATGCCCGCTCCGTAGAGCAGGTCCTGGACGAGTTGGGCATTCCGTTGGGTGAGAACGACTCGGCCCAGCTCCCGTCCGAGGATGGGCTCATCGCCGGCGAGCCCATCGAGCTGCAGATCGCGCGCCGTATCTGGTTGACCCATGATGGCTCGCTCACCGAGCTCTATACCCAGGCGACGAACCTTGACGATGCGCTGGAGAGCGCGGACATCATGCTCTACGAGTGCGACGAGATCTGGCTGGACGGGGAGCGCCTCGCATTAGGAGCGGCTCTGCCAGAGGCGGTGCGCTCACCACGCGCAAGCGTCCACACGTGGGTCTCGGCGATCCGACAGCCGGTCCTATTGACGGTACGCCGCGGCGTGCCCCTGACCGTAGAAGACGAGGGTATCCCCATGGGCCTGCACACGACGGCGCGCACCGTCGGAGAGGCCCTGTACGAGCAGGGGATCCCCCTCTATCATGGCGACCGCGTCTTTCCCGCCACCGATGCCCTCGTGACACCGGGCCTCACGATCTCGATCTCGCGCTCGCGGCCCGTCACCCTGGAGGTGGATGGCGCCACACGCATGCTTCGCACCCGCGTCGAGTCGGTGCGCGAACTGCTGGAGGAGCTCGACGTAACCCTCGATCCCGACGATTATACGGTGCCAGAGGGCGACGCAGCTCTTGCAAACGGTCTGCATGTCGCCGTCATCCGCGTCTACGAAGAGTATTATGTCGAGGAGACTCCCATCCCCTTTGAGATGCGTTGGGAGCCCAATCCCGAGCTGGAGATCGATCAACGACGCACGGCCCACTGGGGCAGCGAGGGCGCCTGGCGACAGCAGGTGCGGGTCTACTATGAGAACGGACAGGAGGTCCATCGCGTCGAAGAGGAGGCCTGGATCGCCCGCGAGCCCCAGGACCGCGTCCAGGAGTATGGGACCAAGATCGTCGTGCGCCAGCTGCAGACAGAGCACGGACCCATCGAGTATTGGCGCAGGATCCGCATGTTGGCCACTTCGTACAACGCCCCCACAGCGGGCAAACCCCCGTCGCATCCCACTTATGGCATTACACGCCTGGGCGAGCGGGCTCGCAAGGGCATCATCGCCGTCGACCCCAACGTCATCGCCCTGCGCCAGCGTATGTATGTCCCCGGCTATGGGCCGGGCTATGCGGGCGACACTGGCGGGGCCATCATTGGGCGCCGGATCGATCTCTGCTACGACGATCATAACCTGGTGCTCTGGTATCGCTGGGTCGATGTCTATTTGCTGACGCCGGCACCGCCGCGCAGCCAGATCGCCTGGATCCTGCCCAACACCCCGCGAGAGCGGGAATAGAGGCTGCATGGACGTTCGCGAGCTCCTGGAGCGATACGACATCCGCCCGTCCAAAGGGCTGGGACAGAGCTTTTTGGTGGCCGAATGGGCGTACGAGCGGATCCTGGAGGCAGCCCAGCTCTCGGCCCAAGACGTGGTGCTCGAGATCGGCCCCGGCCTCGGGACCCTCACGCACCGCCTTGCGCAGGCAGCCCACCACGTGATCGCCGTCGAGCTGGACGAGCGCATGGTGAACATCCTGAACGACACCCTCGCCGGGCACGACAATGTCACCGTGCATCAGGGCGACATCCTGGAGACCGATCTGGCCGAGCTTCTAGAGCCCTGGATCGGCCCGGCCGAGCCAGCCGTCATCTACAAGGTCGTGGCCAACCTGCCCTACTATATCACCTCGCGGGCCCTGCGCCATCTGCTGACGGCCCCCGTCCGTCCGCAGCGGCTGGTGCTCATGGTGCAGCGTGAGGTGGCCGATCGCATCGTGGCAACCCCGGGCGACATGAGCCTGCTGGCGGTGAGCGTGCAGGTGTTTGGCGCGCCCGAGCGGGTCTGCCGCGTGCCCGCCAACGCCTTTTACCCACGCCCCAACGTGGATTCGGCGGTCCTGGCGGTGGATATCTACCCCGAGCCACGCGTGCCCGACGCGCTCCTACGGCGCTTTTTTCAGGTGGCGCGGGCCGCCTTTCAGCAAAAGCGCAAACAGATCCACAACAGTCTGGTGGCCAACCTGTCGCTGAACCGGGAGACCGTGACCGACGCCCTGGAGCAGGCCGGCATTGCCCGGCAGCGCCGCCCCCAGACCCTGTCCATCGACGAGTGGGCGCGCCTGACCGTCGCCCTCTATCCCACCGACGATCCCGACAGCCAGGGCTAGAGCAGGTTCTGCCCCTCCCACTCGTCGGGGATGGGCAGGCCATGAAGCGCGGCGATGGTAGGCGCCACATCCAGCAGGCTGGCGCCCTCGCCCAGGGACCCGGCCTCGGCGACGCCCGCCCCCGCAATGATCAGCGGCACCAGCATGTCGACCTCGGCGTC
>SKRJ01000460.1 GCA_007118555.1 Anaerolineae bacterium
CTGGAGGAACACGGCATCGAGGAGATCAGCTTTGTACGCATGGATCTGGAGGGGTTCGAGATCAGGGTCACCCGAGGAATGCAACGGACGCTGCGTGAGGCGACGCAGGTGCTCAAGCTCTTTATCGAGGTGCACAACACCAGCTTTGCGGACCCTCTGGGCACCATTGGCCCCTGGATGGAGGAGCTCCTGGACCTCGGATTCCGCCCCAAGGCGGTGGCCGTCCTCCAGCATCCCCAAGGGATCCTGCGCGATCTGCCCCGCGAAGGCTTTGTCGAGCTCTTGTGCAGCTTTCGCACTGCCTGCCCCCACGTGCTCCTGGTCAAGAACGAGTAACCATCGATGGGGCATGCGGTGCCCATTGGGGGACAGATCGCTGGCCCAGGCATGCCGTTGGCCCCTCGACATCGATCGCGATCAGATCGAGGCACAAGGCGTGGCGACGGTTTTGACAGTTGACCTCCTTTATGATAGTATCCTTGCACTGTGGCGAGGATGCCCCGAGGGGCATCCTCGCTTGTCTTTTTCATCAGGATCGGTGATCCAATGCGCACCCGATTGACGCCGCAAAAGAGCCCTAGGAGGCCGGGAAAGAACTCTGCCCATCCCCCCGGGTAGTTTGGCGTCCGCCAGTGTCAAGGAAGACCAAGCCAGTTATCCTCCGGGATACTGGTTTTTTTGCATATTTGGGCAATCTCTGACAGTAACAGGTCACGCAGATCGTACAGCCAACAGGAGGAACGATGTTAGAATTCAGCAAGAGAACGAATACGCTGCATCAGACAGAGTACAAGTATTCCCTACAGGATGTCGCCAGCCCCAACCTCTATCGTCTCCTCTACACGTATGATGAGGTGCCCAAGACCCCTTTCAACCACCGACACGTGCCGATGCATCCCCCCGATCATGTCTGGATCACCGACACCACCTTTCGCGACGGCCAGCAGGCTCGCGCCCCCTACACCGTCGAGCAGGTGGTCCAGCTATACAAGTTCATGCACGAGTTGGGCGGCCCCCAGGGCATCATCCGCCAGTCCGAGTTCTTTTTGTACAGCGATCGCGACCGCGCCGCGGTAGAGGCCTGCCTCGCCCTTGGATACCGCTATCCCCAGATCACGAGCTGGATCCGCGCCACGAAAAAGGACTTTGAGCTCGTTCGGGACATGGGCATCGAAGAGACGGGCATCCTCTGTAGCTGCTCGGACTATCACATTTTCAGCAAGCTCAACATGAGCCGTCAACAGGCCATGGACCAGTTTCTGGGCGTGGTCAAGGATGCGCTGGCCATCGGCGTGCGGCCCCGCGTCCACCTGGAGGACATTACGCGAGCCGACTATTACGGATTCGTGGTGCCCCTGGCCCTCGAGTTGCGCAAGCTGGCCGACGAGAGCGGTATCTCGATCAAGATTCGCGCCTGTGATACCCTGGGCCTGGGCGTGACCTATCCGGGCGTGGCCCTGCCTCGCAGCGTGCCCGGCATCGCCTACGGTCTGCGGCACCATGCCGGCTTTGACAGCGAGCTGCTGGAGTGGCACGGCCACAACGACTTTGGCAAGGCCGTGGTCTGTGCCGCCACCGCCTGGCTGTACGGCATTGCCGCCGCCAACTGCACGCTGCTGGGGTTTGGCGAGCGCACCGGCAACACCCCCATGGAGGCCATGGTGTTCGAGTATGCCGCCCTGCGCGGCTCTATGGACGGCATGCAGCCCCAGGTGATCACCGAGATCGCCCGCTACTATGAGCAAGAGATCGGCTACGAGATCCCGCCCATGACGCCTTTTGTCGGTGAGGACTTTAACACGACGCGAGCGGGCATCCATGCCGATGGTCTGCTCAAGGATCCCGAGGTGTACACCGCCTTTGACACCGATGCTCTGCTCAATCGGCCCATCCGGGTGCTGGTGGGACAGGGCTCTGGCGCCGCCGGGCTGCTCCACTGGATCCACAGCTATTACGGGCTGTCCGACGAGTACCCTCTGGAGAAGCGCGATCCGCGCCTGCAGCGCGTTCTCGAGGCCATCGATCACGAGTACGACGAGGGCCGCGTCACATCCTACGGCGACGAAGAGCTGGCCAACCTGATCGCCCAGGTGGATCCAGAGTTTGGCGCCGAGCTGCGCAGTGCCAAGGTCAAAGCGAGCGCATAACGCGCCAGAAAAAGAAACGAGGGGGCCTGTGCCCCCTCCTCTGTCATCCCGCCCTGGGCTCAGCCTGTGCCGCTGTCCAGCCCGGGCATCCGTCCCTGATGCACATCTTGAGCCAACGCAATGGCCCCCAGCACCCCCGCCCGCTCGCACAACACGGGCGGGATGATGTACTCGTCGATCCGCTCCTGAATGCTCTCGAGCTGCAGGTACCCATTGAGGAGCTCCTGCACCCGCGCATGAATCATCGGAAAGAGATGCGTCTGCTCCATCACGCCACCCCCCATGATCACCCGCTGGGGCGAGAGGGGCAGAATCAGGTTGACCAGGCCCAGCGCCAGATAGTGGGCCTCCAACTGCCACGCCGGGTGATCGGGCGCCAGCTCACGCCCGGAGCGCCCCCAGCGCTCGTGGATGGCGGGGCCGCACGTCAGCCCCTCGAGACAGTCGCCGTGATAGGTGCAATAGCCCGCATAGGGGTCCGCCTGACGGTCGTGGGGGACGCGGATGTGCCCCATCTCGGGATGCATCGCGCCATGGATCAGCTTGCCGTTGACCATTCCGCCGCCGCCCACGCCCGTGCCCACGGTCAGGTAGATAAAGGTATCGAGCCCCTGCGCCCCGCCCCAGCGATGCTCTCCCAGGGCCGCCACGTTGACATCGGTGTCGAATCCCACCGGCACGCCCAGCGCGCGATGGATCCTCCCCGCAAAGTCGGTCTGGGCCCATCCCGGCTTCGGGGTGGTGGTCACATAGCCAAAACGCAGCGATGCAGGGTCCGGGTCGATGGGGCCGAACGAGGCGATACCCA
>SKRJ01000076.1 GCA_007118555.1 Anaerolineae bacterium
CGCTGCGCAGCGATGCGGTGTACGACAACCCCTTTGGCGATGTGGTGTTTGTCGGCGCCTTTGAGGGCCCTACGGGGCAGCGCTTGGTGGTGCCGGGGTTCTATGACGGCGGCGGGGTCTGGCGCGTGCGGTTCAGCCCCAACGCCGTGGGTGATTGGTCGTTCCACCTGTATGCCCGGCCGGGCAACCCTGATCTCGAGGCGGAAGGGACCTTTACCGTCACGCCGTCGCTGACGTGGGGCTATCTGCAGGCCACGCCGGGCGAGGCCTGGGGCTTTCGCTACGAGTCGGGCGAGCCGGCCATGATCCTGGGCGACACGACCTATAACCTGTTCGGCATGGCCCACTGCGGCGCCGATGTGGCCGGGTTCATCCGGCGGCGGGCCGCCCAGGGGTTCAACCTCCTGCGCGTGCGCCTGCCGGTCAGCCCGTTCCACCCGCCCAAGGGCTATAGCGCGTGGCAAACCCGCCGCACTTGGCCGTGGGGTGGCAGCGAGCAGGCGCCCCTGTTCGATCGCTTTGACCTGGATTATTTCCATACCGTCGATCAGGTGGTGGCTCTGGCCGAGGCCGTCGGCATCGGGCTAGAGATGATCATGGAGGCCTGGGGGTTCGAGTATCCGTTCAACCGACGCGACGTCTTTGTCCCCGAGTGGGAAGAGCTCTGGCTGCGCTACCTGATCGCCCGCTACGACGCCTACTCGTGCGTCTACTTTTGGACGCCGATGAACGAGTACGAGTACTATCCCGATGGCGACTGGCGCCACAATCCGGTGGCCGACCGCTGGGCGCTCCGGATCAGCCGCTGGCTCAAGGCCACCGCGCCCCACGGCCACATCATCTCGATGCACAATGGGCCCCGGCTGCCCACCTTTGCCGAGCGGTTCCAGCAGGATCCCGAGGCGGTGGATGCCATCATGTTCCAGGATTGGGGCACCCGCGACGCCGAGCGCGGCTGGCTGGCGGCCGGCATCGACGAGCAGATCGCCGAGAGCCTGGCGGGATGGCGTGGCTCGGCGGTGTTTGCCGAGTGGGGCTATGAGCGCAATGACGAGTTCCCCCTGCTGATACCCTCCCACGCCTACTGCGACGGCGAACACACGCGGCGGGGCGCCTGGCGCGGCGCGTTCAGCGCCCTGGGCATCATCCACGGGTTCGAGAACTCCTGGGGGCCCTTTATGCGGCTGGAGGAGGATCAGGAGGGGCTCGAGTACCTGCTGATCTTGCGGCGCTTTTTCCACGAGATCGCGCCCTTTGATCACCTGCGGCCCGCGCCGGATCTGCTCTTGGTGGAGGACGAGTACGAGATCGGGATGCGCCCCAGGGTGCTGGCGTCAGAGGAGGATGGGCTGATCGCCGTCTATCTGTCCGTGGGGGGCAGCGTGGCGCTGAACCTCGACGCCGATGGCCTGGCGGCCCACTGGTTCGATCCGACCACCGGCGAGATGCAGCAGGCCAGGGCGTCGGGCCGCATCTGGACCGCCCCCGACGAGGCGCACGCGGGGCACCCCAAGGATTGGGTGCTATTCCTCAAGGCGAAAGGGGAGTAGATGCTCGAGACGGGACCCAAACGGCAGGTGCGGGAACTCTTGGCGTTCCTTGCGCTGACCTTTTTATGGACCTGGGGCCTGTGGATCGCCGCATCCCTGTCGGGCGCGGACGTCACGACGTCGGCTTGGGCCGTCGCCTACCACCTGGGGGGCTGGTCTCCCTCGGTGGTGGGCGTGATCCTGTTGTACCGCACGACCCAGAGCCGCGAGGAGCGCCGCGACTTTTGGCGGCGCACGGTCGATTTCCGCCGCATCTCCCTCGGCTGGTACCTCGTCATCCTGCTGCTCCTGCCTGCGTTGGCGTTTGGCGCCACATTCCTGGATGCCCTGGTCTCCGGGACGCCGCCCGAGTTTCTGATGCTGCGGGATATCGCCGCCAACCCCCTCCTGTTGGTGTTCCTGGTGGTCGCCGCTCTGCTGCTGGGGCCCATCGCCGAGGAGCTGGGCTGGCGCGGCTATGCCCTCGACCGCCTGCAGGCCCGTTGGGGCCCGCTGGCCTCGGGCGTGGCGCTGGGCGTCATCTGGGGGTTCTGGCACCTGCCGCTGTTCTTTATGCGGGGCACGCCCCAGTACGTCGCTGGCGTGGGCTCGCCCTTTTTCTGGGTGTTCCTGGGGGTTGGGCTCCCCCTGGCGGTGCTAATGACCTGGGCCTATAACCACAATGGCCGCAGCATCCTGAGCGCGATCCTCGTACACTTTGCCATGAACTTTTCTCTGAATCTGGTCTACCCGATAAGCGACAGGGCTTTTGTCTACTATCTGGCGCTGATGAGCCTTGTGGCGGCCGGGTTGGTCCTACTCCTCGGACGCGGCAGGCCAGGCACAGCATCCTAGACCGGGGCGGGTGCGTGTGGGACCGGCAGGGGCAGCCGGGTCAAGCTGCGCCACCCCTGCCCAACCCGTTTATGGCTCCATCTCGACGCCAAGCTGGCGTAACACATACATGTTGTCGACAAAGCTGTGCTCTTCGACGATCTTGCCTTCTCTTACACGAGAGAGGCTGACGGCCTCTATGGTCACCTGTCGTCCCGTGGGGGGAATGCCCGCGAGCTCTTGCTCATGGGTTCCACGAAACAGGTAATGGATGGTCACCCAGTCGTCCTCGGCGATCTGGTTGAGTATCTCGATCTGTATGTCAGGAAAGGCCTCATGGAACAGGGATAGCGACTCGATGTATCCATCGGGGCCGTGGACATCCGGCTCGCCCGGCGTGTGGATCACACAGTCCTCGGCCACCACGTCGTACACGACGTCCTGCAGTTGCGATGGATCGCCGGTATTGCTGGCGTCGACGAGTCTCTGAAAAATGGCCTTGTTCTCCTCAGTGTGCATACCATCGCTCCCTATTTTTGCTCGGTCTGGCCGGCCTCAGGCTCGACCTCGACGCCAAGCTGTTGGAGCA
>SKRJ01000025.1 GCA_007118555.1 Anaerolineae bacterium
AGACCCCCGTCGCGCGACGAATGGTAGCCTCGCGCTCCTTGCATCGCACGCCCCTTGGCGTCACGCCCCTTGGCGTCGCGATACTTGGCTCGGGCTTTGGTCATGGGGGTCTGTCTGCGCTATAGTAACGGCACATTGGCCACATTGAGGGGGTAGTCTATGCCGGTGATCGTAGCCTTTGCCAGTCTGCCATTCGGCTTGCGCGAGGGGACCTACTCGATCAAGACCTCTGGTGGTGAGATCACGGTGCATATCACGGCGCAGCGCTTTAACCCTTTTCTGTCCATCAGCCCGCGTCCCGAGCTCGCCCAGAGCATTCCGCCCAAGGGCATCGGCGAGGGCTTTACAACCTATACCTGGTACGACCATCCCTTTGTGCTGCGCGTCGTGTTTGGGCGCAACATCGCGGCCCTGGGGTCCATCAACTCGGGGGCGACCGTTGTAGGCCCGCTAGACGAGCAGAGTCTGCAGAATCCTCGAGAGCTGAATCACCAGCGTGACGCGTTCTCCGACCAAGCCCTCGAGGCCATGAACAACCTTGTGGCCGTGGTGCGTCGCCAGGCTCGTCTTTATCATCTGTTTGATCTGCGTCGGGACGATATCGACCTGACCGTGCGCAGCGATGAAGGCGCCATCCTGCTCGAGGATCCGCTGCAGGAAGATCTGATTCAGGAGGAGATGGCCCAGAGCGAGACCTTTGATTTGGTGGACATGGATGATGCCTGGTATCAACAACTCGGCAAGGCTCTGGAGGAGGAGCAGCCGGTCGAGCTGGCAGACGAGCTCTTGATCGAGGCCGAGCGCGCCCTCAGCCAACGCTTTCCGCGTCAGGCCATTGCTACCTGTCATACGGCCTTGGAGGCCGCCTCTTCGGCTCTGCTCACCCGGGGCATGCACCGCCAGAATGTGGCCGATCACCAGATCGACCAGATGCTCTCGACCCGCAGCCTGTCGTCCAAGCTTGGGGTGTTGATGGGGCGCTACTGTGGCTATAACCTGCGCAACGAAAATCGCGCACTCTGGCGCAGTTTCAGCCACATCAATGATGCGCGTAATGACATCGTACACCGTGGACGGAGGCCCACCTATGACGATGCCGAAGAGGTACTGCGCATCACCCGCAACCTGATGGGCTGGCTGCAGATGGTGCGCCAGCGCAACAAATGATCGCTGCGTGATCATACCCATGCGGGGCACGAACCACTCATTTGACATCAAAGCGCACGCCAATAGAATGGTTGAATAGACTGTATGATAGCGTCACGCCGGCACGTGCCAGGATGGGTCCGTGGTCTGGTTCCAGGGCGCCTTGCGTAGACCGTGCCAGAGAAATGTGATGGAGGATAGAGGACGACATGGCAGATATGAGAACGCTGGCGGCCCAGCCGCGCGACGAGAACCTCAAGCCCCGCGCTATGCGCCGGGAGGGGCTGATACCGGGCGTGCTATATGGGTTCGAGTTCGAGACCCGGCCGCTCCAGTTTCGTGAGCAGAACCTGCAGCAGGTCATTCGAGCGGGAGGCACCACTCGCCTGCTTGATCTGACGATCGAGGGCGAGTCTGAGCAAGAGATCGTTCTGGTACGCGAGATCCAGCGTGACTCGGTGACGGGACGCTTGCTGCATATCGATCTATATCGCACCATCGCTGGTCAGGCGATCACCTCTACGGTGCCGCTCATCACCGTGGGTGAGGCCCCCGCGTCAGAAGAGGGCGGTGTGGTCAACCAGCTCCTGGATAGCCTTGATATCGAGTGTCTGCCCAAGGATCTGCCCGATGAGATCATCGTGGACCTGAGTCCGTTGACCGAGCTCGATTCGGCCATCCTGATCTCGGACCTGGATATCCCCGAAGGGGTGACCGTGCTCCATGATCACGAGTCTGCTGTGGCGCGTGTTGTGATCCCGCGGTCCACCATCGAGGAAGAAGAGGAAGAGCTGGCGGCTGCCGAGGCCGAGGCGCTCGAGGCTGAGGAGCTCGCCGAGGGCGAAGAGCCGGCCGAGGAAGAGGACCAAGAGGCCGACGAGGAATAGTCCTTATCGCAATGCCAGAGCCCTGAGAGCACTCTCTCAGGGCTCTTTTGCGTTCCCGGTGGCGCCTCGCGTTCTGCGTAGTGTATGCGCAACTTGCTTTTCCGTGCGGTCGTGCTATACTCTGGGCAGTGCAGGGTGCGTGGCTCAGTTGGTTAGAGCGCACGGTTCACATCCGTGAGGTCAGAGGTTCGAGTCCGCTCGCGCCCACTCAGGTTCCTCTTTTCAAGAGGGGCCTTTTTTTGTTGGATCGGTATACGTTCCACTGGCCAAGCTCCAGAATTGGTGGTATCCTGCTCCGCGAGGCCGCCGCCACGCCTATATGGTGTATCTCCGAACCGCGGTGGCCGCTGCTGTCAGCATGTGACGACCCCCGGCGCAGGGCATGAGGAGAAGTAGCAATGCGACTTGGCCGCCCCATCAAGAGCTATGTGCGGATTACGCAGCGGTTCATCCCGAACGTTCACTTTGGCCTGGACCTGAGCGCCTTTACGGGCACTCCGGTCTATGCCCCGGTGGATGGCACCGCTTTTGCGGCGAACCAGCCGAGTGGTTTCGGGCGCTACGTGCGCATCGAGACGCCTGCCGCCCGGGTCTATGCCGCCCATCTGGACAGGATCGCCATCAGCAGCGGTCAGCCTGTGCGTCGCGGCCAGGTCATTGGCTATAGTGGCAACACAGGCAACAGCACCGGGCCCCATCTCCATGTCGAAGTGCGCCTCAATACCGGCTCTCCCTTTCGCCATGGCGCCATCGACCCCTGGCCCCTGATCGATTGGGATCCGGCGCCTGCGGGCCGGCGTATGGTCGGGGTGCACCTGGGCAACAGTTGCCCCATGAGCGAGGCCGACCGGCGCGTGATCCAGTTGCTCAAGCCCGGTTGCGTCGTGTTCCTGCCCAACTATGGCCTGGATCCACAGCAGGTCGGGCCCTCTGACATTGCCTGGATCCTGTCCGTTGTCCCGGATTGCCACATCGTCATCCGCCCCTACTGCCCACCCGCCATGGCCAGCACCGCCGCTGGCTGTCGGCAATATGTGGACGCCGTGTTGGGCATCTTGCTGCAATGGGTCAGCATCATTCCGGCGGGACAGTTGCATCTGCAACTCTGGAACGAGCAGAATATGCCTCGCGGCTCGGGCTGGGAGGGCTTTGGCGACCAGGAAGGCGACATGCTGCGGTTCGACACTGTGTTCTGCGAGGCCTATCAGAGGATCAAGGCGCGGCATCCTTCTGTCCGCATCGGTTGGACGCCGCTCACCATAGGGCATCGGGACTGCTGGTTTGCCGGCGATCCGGTGGGGGCCTACTATCTGCATGGCGGTACAGGCTGTCGCGGGACCGAGACGATCACAGCCCCACAGTGGGACCAGGCGCGGCGTCAGGGGCCCTGCTTCGAGTCCCTCTCCATGGCCGACGAGATCTATGCCCATGTCTATATCCATGATCATGATGGCGGCACAGGGCTGTGGGCCCACCCGGCCTATGGGCGCCGATTCGAGCGCATGCGCTACTGGTGGCCCGAAAAGCCGATGTGGATCACCGAGTATGGCTACCCGAATCTGCACTTTCGAGAGCAGGCGGGGGCCGGCCAGAATCTGGTAGCCCATGCCTCACACCTGATCGAACATGCCCCCTATTCCGGTGGCTCGGCTCTCTGGATTCTGGGCGACAACCCTCTATGGGGCGGCCCCATGTACCACCGCAACGGGCAGCCCGTTTCCGTGGTGCGTGATCTGGCCTCTCTGCATGGCATCGATGTACCTCCGGTGGGGCCACCTGCCATGAGTGAGGATGACATCGGATCCTGGATATCGAATCTGGTGCAGGAGCACATTCTGCCCCTCAACCCCGCTGCGGCCCTGTACAGGGCGGCCAAGCTGCGCAATCCGGCCCTGACCGTGGCCAGCGACGAGTGCCGACCCCACGAGCTGGGCATCGATCTGCCCGACGGCCTGCCCGATGATCTGGTGTGTCAGGCGTTTCGCAACCCGCTGGACGATGCGTGGCAAGAGATCGCGTGGACGCGGATTGGTCAGTGGGCGCCAGAGCAGGTGCGCTGGGTACGCAGGCGCAACTAGGTCGGGCCCTGGCCGCTGGAGACACGAAAAAAAAGCGCTCTGCGGAGCGCTCTTTTCTGCATCGACCCTCATTTGTGCCCCTGACTGGACTCGAACCAGTACGCCCTTGCGAGCACAGGCCCTCAACCTGCTGCGTATGCCAATTCCGCCACAGGGGCATTACAGCAAGAGTATAGGCGGAATGGGTTACTTGTCAATTCGGGCCTCGGCGGGGTACAATGCGACAATCGGTGCCCAGGGATGCACCCAATCAGGAGAGAGCCATGCGTATTGTGCTGGATGCCATGGGCAGTGATCATGCCCCCGGAGTTGACGTCAGAGGCGCTGTGCGCGCCGCCCGCCGCTTTGGCCACGAGATGGTGCTGGTGGGGCGCGAGCAAGCGATTCGCGCCGAGCTGGAGGGGCTGGATACCGATGGGCTCACGGTATCGGTGGTGGATGCGAACGAGGTGATCGAGATGGGCGAGCATCCCGCCCAGGCAGTGCGGGCCAAGAAGGACGCCTCGATTGTCGTGGCCATGCGCCTGTTACGTGATGGTGAGGCCGATGCTCTGGTGTCGGCGGGCAACTCGGGCGGGGTGCTGGCTGCCACATTGGTGGGGGCGGGGCGTATCGGTCGTGTTCCTGGCATCGATCGGCCGGCCATCTCTACGCTCGTTCCGGCGCCCGACGGGTGGGGTTTCATGTTGGATATTGGCGCCAACGCCGATTGCCGCCCCGAGTGGCTGGTACAGTTTGCCATCATGGGGTCGATCTATGCCGAAAAGGTGCTGGGCAAGCCCAACCCGCGGGTGGCCCTGCTGTCCAACGGCGAGGAAAAGACCAAGGGCAACCAACTGGTGCAAGAGACCCACGCCCTGCTCGAGAAACACGCGGCCCGCCTGAACCTGGTGGGGAATGTAGAGGGCACGGACATTACCGAGGGGCTGGCGGATGTGATTGTCACCGATGGCTTTACGGGCAATGTGGCCATCAAGACGGCCGAGGGCATGGCATCGATGCTGATGTCGTTGCTGCGCAGCGAGATCAAGAGCCGCAAGCTGGCCATGCTCGGGGCGCTGCTGGCCAAACCCGCTTTTCGCGCGTTGGCCTCCCGTCTGGACTATCGCGAGTTTGGCGGCGCCATGCTCCTGGGTGTCAACCACCCGGTGATTATCGCCCATGGCCGCTCGGACGAGCTGGCCATTGAGAACGCCATCGGCGTGGCCATATCGGCTGTGGAGGCGGATGTCATCAGCAACATCCGTGAGCATATGGCGGCCCTGGACAAGGAAACCGACCGAGTGAAGCGACAGTAGGCGAGAGAGATCGGACGAGGGGGATATGGAGACCATTGTCAATGAGACGTTCCTGGCCAAGCGAGCCAAGTATGCTCGTTGGGGCACCCTGCTCGGCCTGGGAGCGCTATTTGCCGGACTGCTCACCGCGGGCCAACAGCAACTGTTGATATCCTATGCGCTGCTGCTGGTGGGTCTGCTGGCAGCCAGCGTGGGTTCGTATATGGCCAACCGTTATGTGCGCGAGCCGCGCGCCGATCAGCGCATTGCCGAGGCGCTCGAGGCCATGGACAAGCGGTATGTGCTGTACAGCTACTATCTTCCCAGCGAGCAGGTGCTCTTTTCGCACCAGGGGTTCACAGTGCTGGAGATCCGCAATCAGGAGGGTCTGGTATCCTATGCGGATGGCCGTTGGAACCACAAGGCCGGATGGCGCAAGATCATGAACCTGTTTGGAGAGCCTTCTCTGGGCAAGCCCGATCAGGACCTGGAGCGAGAGATGGGATGGGTCCGTGAATGGGTAGACACCTTTGATCCGGAGCAAGAGATCCCGGTCAATGGCATCATTGTCTTTACCAACCCCAATGTCACGTTGGATATCGAGGAGCTCGATGTCCCCTATGCCGCTCTCGATGATCTGGCTGGCGTGATCAAGGCAGGCTTGGACAGCCGACCGCCGCTGTCCACAAGCAAGCGTCGCGAAATCAGGAGCATGCTGGATGACATGGTTACCCGGGCTTGAGCGCTATGGCAGCCGTGTCTGGCGGCGTGTCAGCCCCACTCTAGTCCTACTCCTCGCCTTTGCGCTGCGCATCTATCGCCTGGGTGACGCCAATCTCTGGTGGGACGAGGCGCTGGCCATCTGGGCCGTGCGCAAGGGGTTTGTGGGCGTCACCTACTGGACGGCGGCGGATGTGCATCCCCCACTCTTTTTCTGGTCGCTCTGGGGCTGGGTCCAGGTGGCGGGCCAGTCCGAGTTCGGCATGCGTTTCATGTCCGTCATTATTGGCGTGCTGACGGTGGCCGTCGTCTATCGCCTGGGCCTGCTGGTAGGGGGGCATTACACCGGGCTGCTGGCCAGCTTGCTCACCGCGCTGAGCCGCTTTCACGTCTGGTGGTCGCAAGAGATGCGCATGTACATCCTGGCGGGCCTGCTGGGCGTGCTGTCCATGTACCTGTTTCTGCGTTGGCTGCGGACCCTGACGCGCGTGCCATCGCCGGGTTTGCGCGCCGAATCTCGCTGGTTGCTCCTGCTCGGGTATGTGCTCGCCACCCTGGGGTCGCTGTACACCATCTTTCTCATGGGCGCGTGGGTGCTGGTGCAGAACCTGGTGGTTCTGGTGGCATTGCTGTGGCCCCAGGGCTATCGGAAAAGACGGCTGCTTGTGCAATGGGTGGTGGCCCAACTGGCCCTATTGGCGGGGCTGGCGGTGTGGCTCTGGTTCTCGTGGGAACGCATGCCGACCTGGTCGGTGGCCGATCCGGTGGCGCCCAGGTTCATCCTGGAGCTCTATGCGGTGCTGCTCACCACGGGGGTCTCGGTCCATATACGAGACTTTCGATGGGCCGTGATCCTTCCGGCCATCGTCACCCTGTGGGGGTTGGTGCTACTGGCGCGCCGCACGCGGCGGGGCCAGGCCGCCGTGCAAGAGACGATCCACTGGCTCACGTTGCTGATCGCCGTGGCAGTGCCGCCGGTCATTGTCTATCTCTCGACGCTTCCGCGGAGCCTCTTTTACACGCCGCATGTCGAGGCGCGTTACTTTATGCCCTTTGCGCCCGCTTTTTGGGTTCTCTTGAGTTGGGCGGTGGTCGCCATTGGAGCGCGGTTGCGTGTGGTGGGCCTGGCTCTGGCAGCCGCGTTGGTGGTAAGCTGGATCGTGGTGCTGCCCGGGCACTATGCCGATCGTTACCTGCGCGACGAGCTGCAGAGCATGGTGCGCGCCATCGGAAGCCAGGCGGCCGAGGACGATGCCGTTTTGCTGGTGGCGGGCAGCCGCTATCCGGTGTTCCTGTACTATTACGAGCTCGTGCCTGCCGCAGATCCTCCTCCGATGCAGACCATCACCCGGGCAGAGATTCTGCTCACGCCAGACATGGTAGAGGACTGGATGGAGCAGCATGCCGACGAGTATCAGCGCATCTGGTTGGCTGAGGTCGAGGCCCACCTGAGCGATCCCGACCGCATGGTGCGCCGGGCGTTAGAGGCCCGCTTTGAGCTGCTGCACCATGAGGAGTTTGCCCATAACGCGCTCTTTGTGTTTGCGCCCGAGGGCGTTGGGATGCCTCGCGTCGTGTCCGGATACACCCCCGAGCATAGCGATGTTCGCGGGGCGCTATTTGGGGCGCTCCGAGGGTGGGAGCTTCCGGTAGCCGCCTTTACGCCGGGTGACCAGATGCGGGTCGCTCTGTACTGGGATCGATCGCCGCTGCGCCCTGTGATGCTCGAGTTGGTCAACGCCCAGGGTCAGATCGTGATGCGGCGGCGTGTGGCGCTCAATGCCACGCTGGTTCTCATCCGGGAGCGGGTGGATCTGCCCGTGCCGCCAACGCTGCCCGCAGGGCGCTACCAGTTGCGGCTTGTGCCCGAGGGGCAGCCACCCTTTGCGCTGACCGATATACACATCGCCGATACGCTACCGGGTCCACCGGCCGATGGCCCCAAGGTGGGCATCGATCTTGTCTGGGGCGAGACGATCGTATTGAGGGGTCTCAGCCTGGAGGGCGATCGATTCGAGGTCGTGGATCTTGCTCCGGGAGAGACGCTGCTCGTCGATCTGTACTGGCAGGTGGAGAGGCCGCCGCAGACCGATTATACCGTGTTCCTGCATCTGGTGGGCGAGGCGTTCAACCCGGCCACTGAGGGCCCCATCTGGGGCCAGCAGGACGCCCGGCCCTTGCAGAGCATGTGGCCCACAGAGACCTGGCGCACGGGGGAGGCCATGGTCGATCGACATGCCATCGCGCTGGATCCCGAGGCGCCGGAGGGAAGCTACTCTCTCGTGCTGGGGCTCTATGATACAGAGACGCTGGAGAGGCTGCCGATACAGGATCGCCTGGGGCAGGATCTGGGTGATTACCTGCAGCTGGACATGTTTATCCGGGTGAGGCCACGCTAGCCGAGGTCTGCTCGCTGATCTGTCCCATGTCGGGGATATACTTGCCCCATACTTCGTGGGCCGAGGCGTTGGCCAGGACGACAAAGGCCAGAAACTGGGGGCGGGCCGGCTGCCGGGCCAGGGGCATGCGTGCCTCCTGCGGGGTCATGCCGCCCTTGCGCGAGTTGCAGGCGCGGCAGGCACAGGCCACATTGTCCCACGTGGTCTTGCCACCCCGCACCTTGGGCAGCACATGATCCATGGTGAGCTCCGAGCTGTTGCCCGTAAAGCCGCAATACTGGCAGGTGTAGTTGTCACGGGCCAACATGGCACGGCGTGTGAGCGGCACGAACATGCGCCGGGGCACCCGCACATAATACACCAGCCGGATCACCAGGGGGTAGGGCAGCGAGAGGTTGGACGCGCGGATCCGCTCCTCGGTGGCCTCGAGGAGCTCGGCCTTTTCCTTGAGCAGGAGCACGACGGCACGACGCACACTGACGACGCTCAACGGTTCGTAGGTAGCGTTCAATACCAGGACCGATGCCATGCCTTTTCCCTTTTTTCTCCGCGAAAATGATCTCGAAAAATCCCAAATAGTGTAGCATCGGCGTTTCACTATGTCAATCTCATGGCGCGATGGATTTCGTGCGCGCCCTCGTTCACCGCGTTCACCCCGTGGCATCGGTGACCCGCGCGATGCGATCGGCGTCGCGGGCCCATCCTTTGACACGCCATAACGCCCTCGCTATGATAGCGTCATGTTGCATCCGAAAGCCCGCTCTGCGCCCCGCGCCCAGCCCCGCAGCCTGCTGATCAAGCCGGCATCGGGCGACTGTAACCTGCACTGCACCTACTGCTTTTACCACGATCGCCCCACGGACCCCTACAAACAGGCCGTGCGCCACCGCGGCGATCAGAATCGTCACGATTCCGATCGTCACGATCAGAATCGCATGCGCCATGACGTGCTCGAGAGCCTCATCCGCCAGATGATGCAACTCGATCGCCAGCAGGCCACCTTTGGCTGGCAGGGGGGCGAGCCCACCCTGTGCGGGCTGGATTTCTTTCAGGAGGCGGTCGAGCTGCAAAAGCGCCACGGCGCGCCCGGCCAGTCGGTGAGCAACGGCCTGCAGACCAACGGCCTGCTGCTGGACAAGGAGTGGGCGCGGTTCCTGCGGCAGTACAGCTTTTTGCTGGGGGTCAGCCTGGACGGGCCCGCCGCCTATCACGACCTGTACCGCACCCATGTGCACGGCGCCGGCAGCCATGCCCGGGTGATGGAATCGCTGCGCCTGCTGGAGCGCGAGGGCGTCGAGTTCAACATCCTGAGTGTGGTCAACCGGGTGACGGGCGCCCACGGCGGCGAGATCTATGACTATTTGGTGGGTGAGGGGTTCGAGTACCTGCAGTTTATCCCCTGCGTCGAGGTGGATCCCGCCACCGGCAGCCTGGCCGATTTCGCCGTGACGCCCGAGCTGTACGGCGACTTTCTATGCGAGGTGTTCGACCGGTGGTACAACGGCGGCAACCCCCAGACCTCGGTGCGCGATTTCGATGCCATCCTCTCGGTCTACCTGGGGCAGGAGGCCCCCATGTGCTGCTACCAGCCCCAATGTGGCGGCTACCTGGTGGTGGAGCACAACGGGGATCTGTACCCGTGCGACTTTTTCGTGCAGGAGGACCTGCGCCTGGGCAACGTGCTGGAGACGCCCCTGGCCGAGGCCTTTGAGAGCGCCGGACTGTGGCAGTTTGCCGCGCAAAAGGCGGCGCCCCGTCGCGAGTGCGCCGTGTGCGCCTGGATGCCCCTGTGCCAGCAGGGCTGTTGGCGGTTCATCGGCGTCGAGGGCGCTCCGTACCACTATCTGTGCCGCGCCTACCAGCAGTTCTTTGCCCACAGCTATGAGGGGTTCATGGCCCTGCGCGATAGGTTGTTGGGCCAGGCCCCCGGGCGCAAGCCCCCGGTGCCCGTCCTAGCCGTGGGGCGCAACGATCCCTGCCCCTGCGGCTCGGGCAAAAAGCTCAAGCAGTGCTGCGCCGCACGGCGTCCGGCCTGGCTGGTCAAGGGGTAGCGGGCGGGGTAGGATAATCGCCAATATCGGCTGCTGACGACCAAGGCAAAGGAGATCGCCATGCCGATTCCCGACTATCAGACTCTTATGCTCCCTGTCCTGGAATTCGCCGGTGACGGCCAGGAAAAGACCCTGCGTGAGACTATCGATGCCATGGCCGATCGGTTTGACCTGACCCCAGAGGAGAGACGCGAGCTGCTGCCCAGCGGACTCCAAGCCATACTCGATAACCGCGTCGGCTGGGCGCGCACCTACCTCAAGAAAGCAGGTCTGCTTGCAAGCCCGCGCCGGGGGGCCGTTCGGATCACCGATCGTGGTAGAGAGGTTCTTGCCAGCAATCCTGACCGGATCGATGTCAAGTTTCTGAGCCAGTATCCCGAGTTTATCGAATTTCAGCGGCCCAAGAGCAAGCGACCGACACCGGACACGGGCAATGGAGCTGAGGAGCGAACGACCGAAGAGATCATGGAGCAGGCCTATCAGGAAGCACGCGAGAACCTTGCCACCGATCTGCTGGACACCA
>SKRJ01000458.1 GCA_007118555.1 Anaerolineae bacterium
AGGCCTGTGGAAGCGGTCGCGGGTGGCCTACTCTGACGACGAGGGCGCGTCCTGGTCCGAGCCGGAGCGCGCTCACTCGCTGGTCATGTCGGGGGCCAAGGTGTGGGGCCAGCGCACCAGCGACGGCCGCTATGCCCTGGTGTACAACCCCAGCACCCACAGCCACCACCGCTATCCGCTGGCGGTGGTCACCGGCGACGACGGCTACACGTTCGACGACATGGTCCTGGTGCAGGGCGTCGTGCCGCCGCGTCGCTATTACGGGCACTGGAAGGATTTCGGTCCCCAGTATGTGCGCGGCATCGTCGAGGGCAACGGCGCGCCGCCCGACGGCGACCTGTGGCTCACCTATAGCATGAACAAGGAGGACATCTGGGTCAGTCGGGTCGCGGTCCCCATCCGCGGCGAGGTCACGGGCGCGGTGGACGACGAGCTGACCGAGGACACCGCCCTGGCGGCGTGGAACATCCACAGCCCGCTCTGGGCCTCGGTCGCCATAGCCGATGCGCCGGGCGGTAGGGCCCTACAGCTCTCGGATCAGGACCCGTACGACTATGCCAGGGCGGAGCGGGTGTTTGCCGATGGCAGGCGCATCACGCTGCGCACCCGGGTGATGGCCGGGCAGGTCAACGGGCATCCGCTGCATATCGAGGTGGCCGACGAGCGCGGGCTGGCGCCGGTGCGCGTCTGGTTCGACAGCGACGGTTGTCTCAGTGCGCGGGATGCCTGCGAGACCCGCGATCTGGGCATCTATGCGCCGCAGCGGTGGTACGACGTGCAGATCGTCGTCGACGTGCCCGAGCACAGCTACACCCTCTCGATTCCTGCGCTGGGCATTGCGCACACGTTCACCTTTGACGCTTCGGTGCTCTCGGTGCAGCGAGTGATCTACCGCACGGGGGCGATGCGCCGGCTGCCGCTGCCCGAGATGTCGGCCGATGAAGGGGACGACCTGCCAGGCGCCGACGAGCCGACGATACCCAGCGTCTATTACGTCGCCCGCCTGCAGGTCCACGAGCACGAGCGCTGCTGACGAGGGAGCCGCTTGCTAGCTCTGCGACTCGCTCTCTGCCAGCCCGCGCCCGCTCAGGCGCCGATAGACCAGCCGCCACACCAGCCCCGCGGCCAGCAGGCCCAGGCCGCTCAGGATCACCGGCAGGCGCAAGGTCAGCGCCAACGCGGCGCACGAGATCGCGCCCAGCACGGGGATCCAGTTGGGGAACAGCTTGTCCTCGGGGCGCATCCGCAGCGCCGACAGGTTGGCCAGCATATAGTAGATCAGGATCGAAAACGAGGCGGCGGCGACGATAAACTCGAGGGTGCCGAACAGGGCCACAACGATGGCTGCCAGGCCCGTGAGGAGGATGCCGCGGTCGGGCACCTCAAAGCGGGTATGCACGTGGGCCAGGAACCCGGGCAGATCGTGGCGGCGGGCCATGGCAAAGAGCATGCGGCTGATGCCCAGAATCTGGCTCAGGAGGACCCCCAGCATGGCGGTGGTGGCCCCGATGGCGACCGCCAGAGCCACGCCCGGCAGCGGAAACGCCTGGGCCGCCCGCTCCAACGGTGAGGCAGTGGCCGCCATGGCCTCGGCGCCCGCGCCCCCCACGGCCACCAGCGCCACCAGCATGTAGAGCAGGATGGCGATGCCCAATGCCAGCATGATCGCCTTGGGGATGGTGTTCTTGGGATCAGACACCTCCTCGCCCAGGGTCGCCAACCGGGCATACCCCGTGTAGGCGAAAAAGAGCAGCGCCGCCGACTCGGCCGCACCGCGCCATCCCTGGGGCGCAAAGGGGCTCAGGTTGGCGATGTCGATGGCCGGCAGGCCACCCACCACAAAGTAAGACAGCGTCGCCAGAGAAATGGCCACGATGGCGATGTTCAGACGGCCCGTCTTGCGAATGCCGATAAGGTTGATGGCCGTCAGCAGAACCACAATGCCTACGGCCGCGGGCCGCTCAGGGATGGCCGGGATCAGGGCGTTCAGGTAGCCGGCAAAGCCGATGGCTACCGTGCCCCCGGCAGCGAGCTTGCTGATGAGAAACATCCAGCCCGCCACAAAGCCCAACCAGGGGTGTAGGACCCGATAGCCGTACTCGTAGGTGCCGCCCGACTGCGGGTAGGTGGCGGCAAGCTGGGCCGAGCTCAGGGCGTTGCAGGTGGCCACCCCGCCCGCGATAACCAGGCCCACGAGAAAGGCCGGCCCGGCCACCCCCGCGGCCACACCGGTCACCACAAAGATGCCTGCGCCTATGATGGCGCCCAGGCCAACGGCCACAGCCTCGAGCAGTCGCAGATCGCGCCTCAAGTCCGATGCCAGGACGGAGCGGTCCGGGTCCATGGGCGTGTCCTCCCGTGATGCTATGTGGTGCCGCGCCAGGGGGCAATCGGCGCCCCGGCGTATCCCGCGTCATACTACTCCAGGGTGTTCCGTCTGGCAAAGGGCACACGCACTCGATCAAAGCCCGCCCGCGGGACCGGCCAAGTCTTCTGATAGCCTCATAAGCTCCCAGACTCTGTTTTTCGCTTGACATAGCGATCGGGAGAGCTTACCATCGGAACATGGGCTCGCAGCCTTGTGATGATGGCTGCTGCCGCGGCGAGCCACGACAGGGGATGAATGCTATGGAGAGGTTACATATCGCTGTGTGGATCGACGCGTCCAGGGAAGAGGTGTGGGACGCGATGCTCGATCCCGAGAGCTACGCAGAATGGAAGGCCGCGTTCGCCGAGGGGTCCTTCTTTGAGGGCTCTTGGGGAGAGGGAGAGATGATGCGCTTTCTCACCCCCCAGCACCGGGGGACGCTGGCACGGATTGCGGTGTTCGAGCCGCACGAGTATATCTCGATCGAGCATGTGGGCATTGTCAAGGATGGCATCGAGGATACCGATAGCGACGAGGTGAGAGAGTGGGCCCCGGCCTATGAGAACTATACCCTGATCG